>JBDSBX010000001.1:0-8967 GCA_039921365.1 Sphingomicrobium sp.
AGCGATTTGAAGAATACAAGGTTTCCGATGGCAATAAACCAATCGTGGACCCCCTCCTCATCGACTTTACGCCGAAGCTTTCAAACAAACTCACAGTCGACCTCCCGCCGGCCTCGGCCAATGAGGACGCCGCCTAAAGCCCGCCGCAACCGTTGAACCGGCGCCCGTCGACGTCGACCTGGACCTTGTCCGGAAACGTCCGGTCGCTCATTCCGTCGCTGCATGGCGAGTGGACGATGTTCACGCGCAGGCGCGGCGTCTGATAGATCTCACCGGCGATTCCGACGATCACCGGCGGGGTTGGTTGGTCGACGCGGGCATTGCTGCCGCGATCGGTGAAGATCATCTGGCGCGGGTCGATGGTCAGGTCCCAGAACGGCTCGGTCCCGACCGCCCGATAAACGCCGCCGGGCGGGTTCGGCGTGATTGGCGGCGCGGGCGGTGGCGCGGCATAACAAGCGGCGAGCAGGGCGAAGGGCGCAAACGCGAGAAGATGTTTCATGCCTGTATCAAATCCCAAACCGGTCCGCTGTTCCGTCACCCTCGCCAGCTTGCCTTGACCTGGAACGCCATGACCGCCGCCGCGACGGCGGCATTGAGGCTGTCGGCCCGCCCGGCCATCGGGATCTTAACCAGCAGGTCGCAGGTCGCCTCATATTCCGCGGGTAAGCCTTGTTGCTCATTGCCAATGAGGAGGAAGCACGGGGCCTGATATTCGGCCTCGAGATAGTCGGTCGCCGCCCTGAGGCTGGTCCCGACCAATTGCCCGGGTCCGCCGCGCAGCCAGGCAATGAACTCGAACCAGCGCGCGGTGGCGATGTTTTGCGTGAACACCGCGCCCATCGACGCCCGCACCGCTTCGACCGAGAAGGGATCGGCGCTGTCGTCGACCAGGATCAGCCCGCCGGCGCCGACCGCGTCGCCGGTCCGCAGGATGGTACCGAGATTGCCGGGGTCGCGCAGTGCTTGAGCAACGATCCACAGCGGCGCTGAACTGCGGTCGATGGCGTCCAGTGACGTCGCAGGCTGCCGGTACGCCCCGAGCAGCATCTGCGGATTGTCCTTGCCCGACATCTTGGCCAGGATATCCGGCGTCGTTTCGATCGCTTCGCCGCCGCCGGCCTCCGTCGCGGCGATGATCTCGGCGGCAAGCGGATGCCCGGTGCTCGCCGACGAGAAGGCGATGATCTCCGGTAGACGCCCACTGTCCCGAGCTTCGGCGATGATCCTAAGCCCCTCGGCCAGGAACAGCCCTTCCTCGCGGCGCGCCTTCTTGTCGCGCAAGGAGCGCAGCCGTTTGACCGTCGTGTTGGAAAAGGCGGTGACGCTTTTAGGCATTTGGGCCCGCCATCAATCCTCGCCGAATCGGCTATCGACCAGCTCCGCAAGCTTGGCCAGCGCCTGCTCGGCAAAGGCGCCATCGACGTGGATAATGATGCTGTCGCCCATTGCCGCGCCCAGCATCATCAAGCCCATTATCGACGTGCCGCAGACCCGATTGCCATCTTTTTCGACCTCGATGACGGCGTCGAGTCCGCTTGCCATGGTAACGAATTTGGCGCTTGCTCGCGCGTGCAGGCCGCGCTGGTTGACGATCTGGACTTCGCGGCGAAGTGCGGTCAAGCCGCGGCTTCCCCGAGGATCTCGGAGGCGACCGAGATATATTTGCGGCCGGCCTCGCGGGCCGCGGTCACCGCCGCATGGACTCCCATTACCTTGCGGGCGCTTTCGAGCCGGATCAGCATCGGCAGATTGACGCCGGCGATGACCTCGATGTTCTCGCTCTTCATCAGGCTGATGGCGAGGTTGGACGGCGTCCCGCCGAACAGGTCGGTGAGGATGATCGCGCCGCCGCCGAGATCGACCTGCGCAATGGCTTCGGCAATGTCCTTGCGCCGCGCTTCCATGTCGTCGTCGGGGCCGATGCAGATCGCCGCGATCTGCTCCTGCGGCCCAACGACATGCTCCATCGCGGTGATGAACTCGGCCGCGAGGCGTCCGTGCGTCACCAGCACTAGTCCAATCATTCGGTCAACTCGCCTCCACTGACCCGCGTCCGCCAAATATCTCGCCGGCAATCCCCTCGCCGGTGCTGCCCGGCGGGGACCCCAGGTCCCGGTGCCGGACATTCGGAGAAAAGCCCGCTGTGCGCAATCGTTCCGCCATTTCAACAGCCGCAGCGACGCTTCGGTGCCGCCCCCCGGTGCAGCCGAACGCCACGGTCAGATAGGTTTTGCCGGCGGCCCAGTAGCGGGGAATCCAGTCGATGAGAAGCGCTTCGATGCGGTCGAGAGCCGGGACCCAGGCCTGATCCTGCTCGATATAGGCGCGAACCTTGGCGTCGAGACCGGTCAACGGCTGCAGTTCATCGACCCAGTGCGGGTTGGCGATGAAGCGCAGGTCGAACACCAGGTCGGCGGTCCGCGACATGCCGCGGGCGAAGGCGAAAGAGCTGATCGTTACGACAGGCTGGGAAAGGTCGCCGCCATAGCGCCGCCGGAGCTCGTCGCGCAGTTCCGCAGGCGACAAGTCGGTGGTGTCGAGGACGTGTTCGGCCGCGCTTCGAAGGGGCGCGGTGAAGCCGCGCTCGCGAGCGATGCCGTCCTCGGCCGGGCGATCCGGGGCCAGCGGGTGGCGGCGGCGGGTCTCGTCATACCGGCGAATGAGTTCGGTCCCCGAGCAGTCGAGATACAATATCTGAGGGGTGACGCCGGCGATCGAATGGACGATGCCGGGCAAAGCGGCGGGATCGAAGCCGCGGCTGCGAGCGTCCATCCCGACCGCGATCGGCACCTGGCGGCCGCCGATCAGGCCCTGGTCGACATAGTCCTTGAGCATCATCGCCGGTAGGTTTTCGACGCAGTCCCAGCCCATGTCCTCGAGCGCATCGAGGACGGTCGACTTGCCCGCTCCGGACATGCCGGTGACCAGCAGCAGTCGCGGCCGGGAACCCTGACCCTGCCGCTCTTCGCTCACCGGAGCTGGAGGCCCATTCGATCGAGCGCCACGGCAACCTTGGACGGGGCGGACGCGGCCATTGCGTCGATGCTGATAAGTGGCAGCGCCACCCCGAGGATCGGCCGCTCGCGGCTGTCGTCCGGCATTCGCTGGATGTCGCTGGTTAGGTCGACCAACAAGGCCACCGGCATATCCCCGGCATGGTCCATCTCGACGATGCCAATGCCGCGGATTTCGAGTTTGCCGGCGATGGTGGCAGGCGCCGACGCGATCAAACGGTCATCTTCGCGACGAACCAGGGTCTGATCGTCGCTCACCAGCGTGAAGCCGCGATCGAGCAGGCGCAACGCCAGGTCAGACTTGCCGGAGCCCGACGGGCCGGTGATCAGAACCGCGCGGCCGTCCTTGGCAACGGTGCTGGCATGAACGGTCTCGGAAGAAAGTCGGGGAGGATTCATGACAGTGGCGCAGCCGGCAAACTGATGGTGAAGCGCGCTCCCGAAGGCGCGTCGTCGCGGTCCTGCACGTCAATCTCCCCGTCGTGGCCTTCGACAATTGCACGGGCAATCGCAAGGCCGAGTCCCGAATGGCGCCCAAAATTCTCGCCCTCCGGCCGTACTGAGTGAAACCGGTTAAAGATCGCTTCACGGGCTTCATCGGGCACACCGGGCCCTTCATCGTCAATGCGGATCAGGACCTTATCGCCGACGCGGGTGGCGGCGATCTCGACCAATCCTCCGGCCGGCGAGAAACTGATCCCATTGTCGATGATGGCGTTGATCGCCCGCGCCAGCCGGTCGGGTTTGCCGAGCACCACGGCGCTCGCCCGGCGCGGCCGCGCAAAGGCAATGCGCGCGTCGCCTTTCTCGCGGCGATTGTCCCAGCTCGCGACCAATTGTTCGATCAGCGGGCCCAGGTCGACAACTTCGAACGTCGCTCGGGCGAGCTCGGCATCGGTCCGCGCCGCTTCCCCGATGTCGCCGATCAATCGGTCGAGACGGACGACGTCGTCGCGCGCCACTTCGATCAGCCGCTCGCGCAACTTCGGATCGTCGATCCGGTCGAGGCCCTCGAGCGCTGACCTCAGCGACGCCAGCGGGTTTTTGAGTTCATGGGTGACGTCCGCGGCGAACGCCTCGATATTGTCGATCCGTTGCCTCAGTGACTGGCTCATGTCCGATACAGCTCTGGCGAGCAGGCCGATCTCGTCGGTTCGCGAAGGCAGGCGGGGAACGTTGACCTCGCGCGCTCGGCCCAATCTGACGCTATGCGCGGCCAAGGCCAGCCGGCGCAGCGGACGAACGATCGTCCGGGCCAGGAACAGCGACAGCAGGATCGACAGGATTGTCGCCATCATCATTGCCATGACCAGCGCGAAGCGCTGGCTACGCACCGTGCGGGTAAAGCCGCGATCGTTCTCGGTGATCAGCAAAGTCTGGTCGCCGACCGCTGCGGCTGCGGAGAATACTGGGGTGAGGTCGGGCGCATTGCGGACCTTGGTCGTGGCCGAGCCATTGGTCTGAGCCTTGAGGGCTTCGGGCCACGACTGCAGCCGGTCGATTCTTGGTTCGGCGAAGTCGTCGAGTGGGCTTGCCCCGACCAGGGCGTTGAACGCGCGGTCGAGCGATCGGGCCGCGTTCTTCTGCCAACCCTGCGATTGCGGGTCGACCAGTCGATAGGTCGGTCCGGTCAACCGCCAGCTATCCGTGACCAATTGTCCATCCGGCGCATAGAGCCGGATCCGGCTGCGGGTGGAACTGCCGATCGAACCCAGTGCGGGCGGTCTGGCCGCGGCGGAAACCTGGCTCAACGCCGCTGCCGTCACGACCGCTTCCGTCTTGGTCTGCCGGACGCGCTCCTTGCTCAGCCGGTTGCGGAAGACGTCGAGGTAGATGATGCTGAGCGCGAGCAACAGCAGGGTCAGGACGTTGACCGCCAGGATGCGGTAGGTGAGCGTCCACCGTCCCGACCAGCTCAGGGCGAGGTCGCCCCCTTCGCTCTCATCCGAGGCGTCTCGGGTCTGCGAGGCGTTACTCATCGTCAAAGCGGTACCCGACGCCGTATAGGGTTTCGATCGCGTCGAATTGTGCATCGACGCTGCGGAACTTGCGCCGGATGCGCTTGATGTGGCTGTCGATCGTTCGGTCGTCGACGTAAACGTCGTCCTGGTAAGCGATGTCGAGCAACTGGTTGCGGCTTTTGACCACGCCCGGACGCTGCGCCAGCGCTTCCAGGATCATGAACTCGGTCACCGTCAGCGTCACGTCCTGGTGCGCCCACAGCACCTTGTGCCGCGCCGGGTCCATGGTCAGCCTGTGGCGCACTAGTAACGGGGCCTCGGGCGCGTCGCGCGTCGCGCTGGCCTCGCCAATGGCGAGGTCTTGGCGGCGCAGGATGGCCCGGATCCGAGCGATCAGCAGCCGCTGGGAGAACGGCTTGGCGATATAATCGTCGGCCCCCATCGCTAGGCCCAGCGCCTCGTCGAGCTCATCGTCCCTGGACGTCAGAAAAATCACCGGCATCGAGCTGGTCTCGCGCAGGCGGCGAAGCAGCTCCATGCCATCCATGCGCGGCATCTTGATGTCGAACACGCCCAAATCCGCCGGATTTTCCGCGAATGCCTTGAGCGCCGTATCCCCGTCCGAATAGACGCGAGTGATAAATCCCTCGGCCTGGAGCGCGATGGAAATCGACGTCAGGATGTTGCGGTCGTCGTCGACCAGCGCGATCACTTGGCTCATCAATCGCCTTTGCGAGCGGTTTGTGCAGTGAACTTGGGGCTTAGCCAGCGGTTCGGCTTGAAACAAGCGGAGCGGGCGCGGCTTTGACCCCGCGACTTCTTCGGGTTTATAGGCCGACTTCGCATACGTATGCGGTGGCAGGTCTCTTGAGCGGAAGCGGCAGGCGCCGCCGCACTGGTATTTTTTACAAGGAGACGAGTGAGTGACCGACCGGATTCCAACGACCGGACTTGACGCGCGGGGCATTAGCACGGCCGCCGAGATCCACTGGAATCTGGCCACCGCGCCGCTCGTCGAGCACGCGGTGCGCCGGTCGGAAGGGCTGCTCGCCAAGGATGGGCCGCTGGTGGTCCGCACGGGCGCCCACACCGGGCGCAGCGCCAACGACCGGTTCATCGTCCGCGATTCCACCAGCGAGCGCACGGTTTGGTGGGGCAAGAGCAACAAGCCGATGGACGGCGACGCATTTGATCGCCTGCATGCCGATTTTGTCGCTGCACTGGGCACCAAGGACACGCTGTTCGTCGCGGACTTGTTCGGCGGCTCGGAGCCCGAGCATCGCGTCCGGGTTCGAGTCATCAACGAGTTGGCCTGGCACAATCTGTTCATCCGCACCTTGCTGGTCCGGCCCGAGGCAGACGAACTGGCGGATTTCGCGCCCGAATATACGATCATCGACCTGCCGAGCTTTAAGGCCGACCCGCAGCGCCACGGCTGCCGCGGCGAGACGGTGATCGCGGTCAACCTCGAAAAGAAGCTGATCCTGATCGGCGGCACCGCCTATGCCGGCGAGATGAAGAAGTCGGTGTTCGGCCTCTTGAATTTTCTCCTGCCGCTTCACGGCATCATGCCGATGCACTGCTCGGCCAATATCGGCCCGGACGGCGACACCGCGATCTTTTTCGGCCTCAGTGGAACCGGCAAGACGACGCTGTCGGCCGATCCCAACCGGACGCTGATCGGCGACGACGAACACGGCTGGTCGGACAGCCACGTCTTCAACTTCGAAGGCGGTTGCTACGCCAAGATGATCCGCTTGTCGGCGCAAGCGGAGCCGGAGATCTTCGCCACGACCAAGCGCTTCGGAACCGTGCTCGAGAATGTCGTGATGGACCCGGTGACGCGCGAGCTCGACCTCGACGACGGCAGCCTGGCGGAGAACAGCCGCGGAGCTTACCCGATCGAGTTCATTCCGAATTCGTCCGCAGACAATATGGGCCCGTTGCCCAAGAATGTGGTGATGCTGACTGCCGACGCGTTCGGGGTGCTGCCCCCGATCGCCCGCCTGACGCCCGACCAGGCGATGTACCATTTCCTGTCCGGCTATACCGCCAAGGTCGCCGGCACCGAGATTGGCGTCACCGAGCCCGAAGCGACCTTTTCGACCTGCTTCGGCGCCCCGTTCATGCCGCGCCACCCGTCGGTCTATGGCAATCTCCTCAAGAAGCGGATCGCGGAAGCGGGCGTTGACTGCTGGCTGGTCAATACCGGCTGGACCGGCGGCAAATATGGCGTCGGCAAGCGGATGCCGATCAAGGCGACGCGGGCCTTGCTCAACGCCGCGCTCGACGGCAGCCTCAAGAACGCCAACTTCCGCAAGGACCCCAACTTCGGCTTCGACGTGCCGGTCGAAGTTCCCGGCGTCGACAGTGCTATTCTCGATCCGCGCGGCACCTGGGCGGACAAGGACGAATACGACCGCACCGCGGCCAAATTGGTCGATCTGTTCGTCGCCAATTTCGCCGAGTTCGCGAGCCATGTCGACGAAGGCGTTCGACAATCGGGCCCAAAGGCACGCCAACCGGCGGCGACAGCAACCGTTTAGGCCCGGCTAACGGTCGGGCCATTCCAAAAAAGGCCCGACCAATGACCGACCACACCCCACGACTTTTCGAGACCGACGGCGAAATCGAGCATATCGGCGAAGGGCTGATCGCCAGCACTTTGCCGCGACCCGAATGGACCCACGAAGCCCACCTTGCCACCACCACCTATCTGCTTACCCGCCGGCCTGACATCGACATCGACAAGGCGCTTCCCGGCCTGATCCGCGCCTATAATGAGAGCGTCGGCGGCGTGAACAACGACAGCGAAGGCTATCATGAGACCATCACCCGCGTGTTCCTCCACGGCGTCCGCCTGTTTCTCGCCGAAGCCGACCCGAAAGAGCCGCTCCACGATCTGGTCAACGAGCTCCTGCTGTCCCCAATGGGCCGCCGCGACTGGCCGCTGCGCTTCTACAGCCGCGAGCGCCTGCTCTCGGTCGAGGCGCGGCGAGCATTCATCGCGCCGGACATCGCCGCTCTGCCGTAAGGGAATGTCCTCTTTGGGTGGAAGGCGGACGCTAGAGCCAGCCTACTTGACGAAGCTTGCCGTCATCAGGTGCTGAATCATGAACTTCGGGTCTGGATAGGTGGTAAGCGCAAGCATGACCTTGCCCTTCGAGCTGTTGATCCGCCACATGGAAGTCGTGGCATCTTTCCCCTCTATGCGGTTGCGCGTGTCAGGCTCCCGCTTTGCCGCCGATCCCAGCGTAGTCGCGGTCTGCCGAACTAATTGCTCGAAGCCCAGGCGGACTGTAGCCTCATCCGCTTCGGCGACCTCAACCACGCACATTCCGGATGGCTCGTAGTGAAGCAGCATATGTACGTCTGACTTCGTGCCTGAAACATCCCACAGGGATCCCTTAACCCCGGGCTTAATCTCGCGGGCATTCTTCTCGCCGATCTTCGTAAAGACGAAGCGGGTCGGATCGACCTCAGACTTCTTTTCGCCCGTAAAGAGGCTGACGCAGAGATCGCCAAAGACGGCGACAGCGTCTTCACCTCTGGCATCATGCTTGGCCAGCGCGGGTTCAATGGCCAGCGCGACAGCCGTGACGAACAGGAGCGCCTTCAACATGTTGTTGCTTTTCCATGGTCCACCGACATACGCAATGCGCGGAAGATAATGTCCGCAATGGGTCGAAAGCGGCCGCTCAACCCCGTTCGCAAAGAGTTGCGTATGCGAAGCTGCCGTTCAATAGCCGCTATAGATCCGAAGCGCGCCTAGTTCGCGCATTAGCGGTTGTGAGAAAACGCAATGTCGCGAGTCTATATATTGCTGTTTTTGGCTGCCTGGACGACGACTTCAGCTGATGCCGCCGAGCCGATCCAGTTGCAGCCGGCAGGCCCTTGGCGCGTCGATTATTCGGCGGAAAGCTGCCTGTTGAGCCGTCCGTTCGTCGCTGGCGGGAGACAGTGCACAACTTGGTCTTCACCTTCGAGCC
>JBDSBX010000002.1:0-2720 GCA_039921365.1 Sphingomicrobium sp.
TCGCACCGGTCGGGTTGATTGTCGCGCTTGTTTCGGCTGCGTTGCTGCGCAATCCGAAGCTGCTGCCCGCGCGTGGCTAGTCCGGCTTCGCTTTGGCGGCAACTCAGCGGAGTGCGTGAGGCGTAGCGCTTGGCAAATGCGCCGTGCAGCGGCTAGGCCACCGCCATGAGCGCACCGCGGATCGATACCAAGGTTTCCACCGACAACGCGGAGTTTAAGGCGCGCGCCAAGCATAATCGCGGACTGGCGGAGAAACTGCGCAAGGACGTCGCGCAAGCGGCGCTCGGCGGATCCGAAAAACACCGCGAGCGCCACCAGTCGCGCGGCAAACTGTTGCCCCGGGATCGCGTCGAGCGGCTGCTCGACCCGGGCTCGCCCTTCCTCGAGATCGGGCAACTCGCGGCGTTCGATTTGTACGACGGCGAGGTGCCAGGAGCGGGAATGATCGCCGGCATTGGCCGCGTCGCCGGGCGGCAGGTGATGATCGTTGCCAATGACGCGACGGTGAAAGGCGGCACTTATTACCCGCTGACGGTCAAGAAGCATCTGCGCGCGCAGGAGATCGCGCAAGCGAACCGGCTGCCGTGCATTTATCTGGTCGACTCAGGCGGCGCCAACCTGCCGCACCAGGCCGAGGTGTTCCCCGACCGCGATCACTTCGGCCGCATCTTCTACAACCAGGCCAACATGAGCGCCCAGGGCATCGCCCAGATCGCCTGCGTGATGGGCAGCTGCACCGCCGGCGGGGCCTATGTCCCGGCGATGAGCGACGAGAGCATTATCGTCCGCGACCAAGGCACGATCTTCCTCGCCGGCCCGCCCCTGGTCAAGTCGGCAACGGGGGAGGAAATTTCTGCTGAAGACCTAGGCGGCGGCGATTTGCATGCGCGTAAATCAGGGGTAGTCGACCACCTCGCCGAGAATGACGAGCATGCGCTGACTATAGTGCGCGACATCGTCTCGATCCTGGGTGCGAAGGAGGGCGCGCCGGTTGAGCTCCGCGACCCCCGCCAGCCGCTGCACGACGCCGAGGAGCTGTACGGCTTGATCCCCGCGGACGTTCGCGAGCCTTATGACGTGCGCGAACTGATCGCCCGCATTGTCGACGGCTCCGAATTGCACGAGTTCAAGGCGCTGTACGGCAGCACGTTAGTGTGCGGCTTCGCGCACATCTGGGGGATGCCGGTCGCGATCCTCGCCAACAACGGCGTCCTGTTTTCGGAAAGCGCGGTCAAGGGCGCGCACTTCATCGAACTGGCGTGCCAGCGCCGCATTCCCTTGCTGTTCCTGCAGAACATCTCCGGCTTCATGGTCGGCGGCAAGTATGAGGCCGAGGGCATCGCCAAGCACGGCGCCAAATTGGTTACCGCCGTGGCGACCGCGCAGGTGCCCAAGGTCACCGTGCTGATCGGCGGCAGTTTCGGCGCGGGCAATTACGGCATGTGCGGCCGCGCCTACAGCCCGCGTTTCCTGTTCAGCTGGCCCAACAGCCGCATTTCAGTGATGGGCGGTGAGCAGGCGGCGTCGGTGCTCGCAACCGTCCACCGCGACGCCGATAAATGGACGGCTAAGCAAGCCGAAGCCTTCAAGGCGCCGATCCGCGAGGATTACGAAGCGCAGGGCAACCCGTGGCATGCGACCGCGCGGCTGTGGGACGACGGCATCATCGACCCCGCGCAGACCCGCGACGTCCTCGGGCTGGCGTTCGCCGCGTGCCTCAACGCACCGATTCCGGAGCGCGCCCAGTTCGGCGTGTTTCGGATGTAAGGGGTTTGATCGATGCTCTTGCCTCTCCTCTTCGCCGCCCAAGTTTCTTCGGGTCAGCTGCCGCCAGCCCAACCAATTCCACCGCCCGACTTTGAAACCGCCAATGTGCTTGCGCCGATCCAGCAGTTGTTCGCGGCGTTCGCGGCGGGGGATTCGGCGGCGATGCTGCGGCTCGTCTATCCCGACGGTCGGGTGACAGCGACTGGCACACGCGCAAGCAGCAGCGGCTTTCGCGAGCAAAGTTGGGCGGAGTTTGCAAAGCGCGTGAGGCCTGACGGCCGGTTTATGGAAACCATCAGCGACCCGGCAATCGAAGTCGACGGCGATGTCGCAATGGTGTGGGCGCCGTTCGTTGTCCGCATTGGCGGCACGGTCAGCAATTGCGGGTTCGATCTTTTCGACCTGGTTCGCGAGAACGGTGCGTGGAAGGTCATGAACCTGACCTTTTCGTCTCGCACCACCGGATGCCCGTCAGAGTGATCCGCGCCAACTAAATGGCCAAGATACGTGCCGACCAATTGCTTGTCGCTCGCGAGCTCGCGGAGAGCCGCACCAAAGCTCAGGCGCTGATTCTTGCCGGCGCGGTGTTTTCCGGCGACCGGCGCGTTGCCAAGGCGGGCGATCTGCTCCCCGAGGACGCACCGCTCGAGGTCAAGGGGCGCGACCATCCGTGGGTGTCGCGGGGCGGGGTCAAGCTCGATCATGGGCTGACGCAATTCGAGTTCGACGTGGTGGGCGCGGTGGCGCTCGATGTCGGGTCGTCGACCGGCGGCTTTACCGACGTGTTGCTGACCCGCGGCGCCGCCAAGGTCTATGCGGTCGACGTCGGCACCAACCAGCTCGCGTGGAAGCTGCGGCAGGATTCTCGGGTCATTGTCCATGAGCAGACCAATGCGCGCTATCTCACCTCGGAAACCGTGCCGGAGCCGGTGGATGTGGTCGTCTGCGACGCG
>JBDSBX010000003.1:0-6320 GCA_039921365.1 Sphingomicrobium sp.
CTGCACATCCGCTCCATATTGATCATCGAGGGGAGATATTTCTCCTTGACCTCGGCCGAGCCGTAGCGGTCGATCATCCAGCTCGCCATGTTGTGGATCGAGATGAAGGCGCTGGTCGACGGGCAGCCGTGGGCCATCGCCTCCATGATCAGCGCCGCCTCGAGCCGGCCAAGGCCGATGCCGCCCGATTCCTCGCCGACATAGATGGCGCCGAAGCCCAATTCGGCCGCGGCACGGATCGTGTCACGCGGGAAGATGTGCTTTTCGTCCCACTCGGCGGCGTTGGGCGTGATCGCGTCGGCGGTGAACTTGACCGCCATGTCCTGGATCTGGCGCTGGTCGTCGGTGAGTTCGAACTGGCTCATAAGCGAGCGCGCTCTAGCCCGCGACTTCCTCCTCGACCAGCCCTTCGGCGCGCAGCACGGCGTCGACCGCCGGGCGCTCGCGCATCCGTTTGGCAAAGGCGACCAGACCGGGCCAGCGGGCGAGGTCGATGCCGTGCATGCCGGTCCAGTTGGCGATGACGAACAGATAGGGGTCGGCGATGGTCAATTGCTCGCCCATGACGAACGGCCCGGCGCCAAGCTTTCGCTCGGCAAAATCGAATTTCTTGGCGAGCAGTTCGCGCGCGCCCTGCTTGGCCTCGTCCGAAGCCTGGGGGTTCCACAGCGGGCCGAAACCCTTGTGGAGCTCGGTGGCAATGAAATTGAGCCATTCGAGCACGCGATAGCGGCGCAGGTCGCCGACCGGCGGCAGCAGGGCTTCGTCACCCGACAGGTCGGCCAAATATTGTAGAATGGCGGCGTTCTCGGTCAGCACCTCGCCGTTGCCGAGGTCGAGCGCCGGGACCGCGCCCTTGGGGTTGATCGCCCAATAATCCGCGCCGCCTGCGGTGCGCTTGGCGCGCAGATCGACCTGCTCGGACGTGTGATCGAGCCCGGCCTCGTGGAGCGCGATGTGGACCGCCTGCGAGCAGGCGCCGGGGACATAATAGAGTTTCATCGTCATTCCTCTTGTGGAGCGGCCGCGAACTTAGCTTTCGAAGATAGAAAGCTATCGGCAGCGCGCGTAGGTGAAGCTGGCCATCGGGCTGCTCTCGGTCCGCACGAGCTTGTCCTTGGTGATCTGCAGAGTCTGGAACTTGGTCCAGCTTTGCCCTTCGCCGGTGAAGGCGAAATCGGCACCGATCGAATCGTTCGACACGCTGACGTTGCTGGCCGGCACGGCGTGTGATTCATAGAAAGTCAGGCCGTCGCCCTTGACCACCAAAAGGCCCTTGTCGTCGCCCATGGTCGAGGTGCAATCGGCGGGTGTCATCCCCCATCTTCCGTGCAGGGCCGCCGGGATCGAAGCCGCGGGCGCGGCCGGCGCCTTGGTCGGCTGAGTCGCAACATCGGCGGGCGCGGAGCCGTCCGCGCTGGCCCGGCCGTCCTTGGCCCCGGCGACGTTGTCGACCGACGGCAGGCCGGTGGTATTATCGGCCTCCTCAGCGACGGGGTCGCGCTTGTTGCAGCCAGCAACGGTGATCGCGACGGCGAGTGCAAAAGCGGTGGTTCGAGCGATAGTCATTTCGGCTCAACGCATGATTTCGGATTTGGCCGCGTGAGACTCCGTCAGCCCATCGTCGGAATGACGAACGCGTCCTTGTTGGGGGCCTCCGCGAAACCGTCGGGCCAGCGCTGGGTGACGGTCTTGGTCTTGGTCCAGAAGCGGACGCCTTCCATGCCGTGCTGGTTGATGTCGCCGAAGCCCGAGCGCTTCCAGCCGCCGAAGCTGTGATAGGCGACGGGGACCGGAATCGGGACGTTGACGCCGACCATGCCGACATTGACCCGGGCGGCGAACTCGCGCGCGGCGTGGCCGTTGCGGGTGAAGATGGCGACGCCGTTGCCGTATTGGTGTTCGGAGGGCAGGCGGACGGCTTCGTCGAAACTGTCGGCGCGGACCATCTGCAGGACGGGTCCGAAGATCTCCTCCTGGTAAGAGCGGAAGCCGGGCTTCACATGGTCGAAAAAGGTCGGACCGATGAAGAAGCCCCGCTCGTGGCCCTGGAGCATGAAGCCGCGGCCGTCGACAACCAGCTCGCCGCCTTCGTCGGCGCACATCTGGATATAATCTTCGATGCGGCTCTTGTGGGCGGCATTGACCACCGGGCCATAATGGGCGTCGGCGTCGGTCGAAACGCCAACGCGAAGCGCGGCGATGGCCGGGATCAGTTTCTCGCGCAGCGCGTCGGCGGTCTGGTCGCCGACCGGAACCACCACGGGCAGCGCCATGCAGCGCTCGCCTGCCGAACCGAAGGCGGCGCCGGCGAGGTCGTTGACGACCTGGTCGAGGTCGGCGTCGGGCATGACGATGCCGTGGTTCTTGGCGCCGCCGAACGCCTGGACGCGCTTGCCGTTCGCCGTGCCGCGCGAGTAAATGTAGTGGGCGATGTCGCTACTGCCGACGAAGCTGATGGCGCGCACGTCGTCATGGTTGAGGATCGCGTCGACCATTTCCTTGTCGCCGTGAATCACCTGGAGGATGCCGTCGGGCAGCCCGGCTTCGGTCATCAGCTCGGCAAGGCGGACCGGCACCGACGGGTCGCGCTCGCTTGGCTTGAGAATGAACGCATTGCCGCAGGCGATGGCGACGCCGAACATCCACATCGGGATCATCGCCGGGAAATTGAACGGGGTGATGCCGGCAACGATGCCCAATGGCTGGCGCATCGAATAGACGTCGATGCCGGGCCCGGCGCCGGCGGTATATTCGCCCTTCAGTGCGTGCGGGATGCCGCATGAGAATTCAATGACTTCCAGCCCGCGCTGGATGTCGCCCTTTGAGTCGGCAACGACCTTGCCGTGCTCGGAGGATAGCAGTTCGGCGAGTTCGTCGATGCGGGCTTCGACCAGCGTCTTGAAGTTGAACATCACGCGGGCGCGGCGTTGCGGGTTGGTCGCGGCCCAGTCGGGCTGGGCGGCGTTGGCGGCGTCGATCGCGCGCTGAAGATCGGCGGCGGTGCCGAGGCGGACGCGGGCCTGGACCGAACCCTGGTTGGGGTCAAAGACATCCCCTTCGCGCCCGTCCGAGGCGAAGCTGGCGCCGCCGATGAAATGGTCGATGTCACGCAACATGGGAGACGTCCTGATATGGTGATTTGGGATCGCCGCTCCCCTAGACCCGGGCGGCGGCAAATGCCAGTTGGAGCCGAGCGGGATGAGGAGAGTCGCGATGCGAAAGGCCGCTTTGCTTTCATGCCTGCTGCTGATCGGCGCGGCGCCGCCATCGCCGGATGCGAAGCTGCGCGCGATCATCGCGCCGGTCAGTGGAGCGGAGATGAAGCGGACCGTCGAGGCGCTGGTCGGCTTCGGCACGCGCCACACGCTGTCGTCGCAGACCGACCCGAAGCGCGGGATCGGGGCGGCGCTGGGCTGGACCAAGCGGCGGTTCGAGAGCTTCGGCCTGCCGACGGTGCGGCCGTGCGAGACCTTTACCGGCGCGCGCATTCCGCAGCCGACGACAGTGTGCGACATGGTCGCGATCCAGCGCGGCAGCGAGCGTCCCAACGACGTCGTCATCATCCAGGGGCATATCGACAGCCGCGTCACCGATCCGTTGAACGCGACATCGGACTCGCCGGGAGCCAATGATGACGGTTCGGGGACCGCGGCAGCGATCGAGGCGGCGCGGTCCTGTCCAAGCGCAGGTTTCCGGGAACCATCGTCTATGCGGCGCTGTCGGGCGAGGAGCAGGGGCTCTACGGCGGCAAGGTGCTGGCCAATTACGCCAAGGCGCAGGGCTGGAACGTCGTCGCCGTCCTCAACAATGACATTATCGGCAACAGCTGCGGATCCGACGGAGTGTGCGATGCGAAGACCATGCGTGTGTTCTCCGAAGGCCCGCGGTGGCAAGGCCATGAAGAACTGGCGGCGCAAATCCGCAGCCTCGGCGGCGAGAATGACAGCCCGTCGCGCAACCTGTCGCGCTTCCTCGACAGCCTTGCCGAGCGGCACCCACAAATCGGCCTCGACGTCAGGCAAATCTGGCGCAACGACCGCTTCGGCCGCGGCGGCGACCACACCGAGTTCCTCAACGCCGGCTATCCCGCAGTCCGCTTCTCGGTCGCGGTCGAGAATTACGACCAGCAGCATCAGGATTTGCGGGTCGAGAAGGGCATCCAATATGGCGACACCGTCAACAAGATGGATTTTGCCGATCTCGTGAAGGTGACGAAGCTGAACGTTGCCGCGCTGGCCGCGCTCGCCAGCGCCCCGCTGCCGCCCGAGCCGACCGTCGAGGGGGCGGTGAGCACGGATACGACGGTAAGTTGGAAGGCTACAGGGGCTGCATCGTATTTCATTCAGTGGCGGAGGACTGACTCTTCAAATTGGGAAGTCCGGCGAGCATTTCGATTTGGAAATGCGTGTTCGACAACCAGCAACTACCACGGCGTAGGCAAGGAGACGTTTGACATAAATTGCAAGATCGTCCTGCCCCACATCCGCGTCGACGACTGGGTGTTTGGCGTTTCGTCGGTGAGCAAGGACGGGTTCGAGAGCCCGGTCGCGTCGGCGGTGCCGGGCGGGGCGTTCAAGCCTTGGGTCGCGCCTCCGAAACCGTCACCCTGAACTCGTTTCAGGGTCCATTTGGTTGAAGGGCGGCGTCCGTCTCCAAAATGGATGCTGAAACAAGTTCAGCATGACGATTGTTGTTGGCCCCCGTAGGAGCAAGTCATGGCCGGCGGTTGGACGCGCGATGGCGCGGTGCAGGATCAGATCGACGATACGGTGAAGGACGCGATCCTGCGAGCCCGGGCGCTCACGCCGTCGGGAGAGAGCGCCGAGGAATGCGACGATTGCGGCGAGTCGATCCCGAAGAAGCGGCGCGAAGCGCTGCCCGGGGTGCGGACCTGCGTTGCCTGCCAGAGCGAGCGCGACAAGGCCGTCACTCATTCGACCATCAATCGACGCGGCAGCAAGGATAGCCAGTTGCGCTAGGCGGGCTTACGGCGACCCGATGCCCCGCAACCGATCCACCGGCCGGCCGTCGCGAAAGCAGATCCTCGATTTCATCGCGACGTCGGACCAGCCGGCGGGCAAGCGCGAGATCGGGCGGGCGTTCGGGCTTTCGGGGCAGGACAAGATCGCGCTCAAGGTGTTGCTCAAGGACATGGCCGACGAGGGGCTGATCGACTCGGCGCCCGGCCGCGCCTTCCACAAGTCGGGCAGCGTGCCCAAGGTGACGGTGCTGCGGGTGGTCGAGGCCGACAACAGCGGCAATGTGTGGGCGGTTCCGGAATCGTGGCACGCCGAGACTCCGCCGCCCAAGCTCAAGATTATCGAGCGCAGCCAAGGGCAAACACGCCGGGGCGCGCTGGGGATCGGCGACCGGGTGCTGGCCCGGACCGAGGAGCGCGGCGCAGCGCTGGTCGCGCACCCGATGAAAAAGCTCGAGAACAGCGCCGAGCTGGTGCTCGGCGTGATCCGCAAGGAGGGGGAGCGCTTCTGGCTGACACCGGTCGAGAAGAAGGAGCGGCGCGAGCTTGGCGTCAGCGAGTTGAAGGACGCCGAAGCCGGCGATCTGGTGCTGTGCGAGGTTTCGGGACGGGGGCCGCGGGTGACGGCCCGGGTCGATGCGGTGCTCGGGGATCCCTTTGCGCCGCGGAGTTTCAGCCTGATCGCGATCCACAAGCACGGGCTTCGGCATGAGTTCAAACGGGAGGCGATCGATGAGGCGCATCGCGTTTCCGGGCTCCCGCTGGGCGAACGCGAAGACCTCACCCATTTGCCGATCGTTGCCATCGACCCGGCCGACGCCCGCGATCACGACGATGCAATCTGGGCGGAGGCCGATGGCGATCCCGCTAACCCCGGTGGCTGGAATGCGATCGTCGCGATCGCCGACGTCAGTTTCTACGTTCGGCCCGGCAGCGAACTCGACCGTGAGGCCAAGGCGCGCGGTAACAGCGTCTATTTTCCTGACCGGGTGGTGCCGATGCTACCCGAGGAACTCTCCGCCGACATTTGCTCGCTGAAGCAGGGGCAGGTCCGAGCGGCGCTGGCGTGCCGCCTCAAGATCAGCGGCGACGGGACGCTCAAGAGTTGGCGGTTTACGCGAGCGAAGATTTGCGTGGCAGCAAACATTGCGTACGAGGATGCGCAGACGGCGATGGATGCGGCGGAGGCACAAACATCCCGTTCGTCCCGAGCGAAGTCGAGGGATGCAGGCGCACGAGCTTCGACTTCGCTCGCCACGAACGGATTTGAGGACCAGCCAACGGAAGTTTCATCCTCGCCTTGCTCAATGCCGCAGGTCGAGGGGCCGGTGCCGGCGGC
>JBDSBX010000004.1:0-8861 GCA_039921365.1 Sphingomicrobium sp.
CCACTGTCGAGCTGATCATAGAGGATCACCGCCCGCTCTGCACTCAGGGCCAGCGCATCCAGATAGGACGAGTGGACGCCGCCGGGCCCACCATGGAGAATGACGAGGGGCGGACGCGGGCCGGCAAGATTGCCGTTGACGCGCACATAAACCCGCCCCCCGGGGACAGCGATCATCCGCTCGAGATCGGGCTTGGGATAAGCCGCTGGGCCCCGTGCCCAGAGCGGGCTGGCCAGCGCCATGGTCGCGACCCCTGCGCTTGCCGCGCCGAGGAAATTGCGGCGACTGTACGCGATACTCGGCATCGGTTCGGCTCCTCGACCGGGTCTGCTCAAGCGCTGAGCTTTGACAGCGCACCCGCCCTATGGCAAGGCGCCCGCCGACCGCGCGGCACCCGTCCGCGCCCCTAATATTTAGACCTGGAGTATGCCCACCATGGTGAAACCCGAATGGGGCACCAAGCGCACTTGCCCCAAGTGCTCGACCCGTTTTTATGACCTCGGCAAGGACGATCCGATCGCCTGCATCGAATGCGGCGCGACGTTCGTGCCTGAGCCGGTGCTCAAGTCGAAGCAGCCGATGGCGTTCGAAACCGCCGCCCCCGCCGCCAAGGAGCCGGTGGCCGATGCCGACCTTGAGGCCGAAGATCTGGTTCCGGACGAAGATGAGGAGCCGAGCGCCGACGACGAAGTCGATCTGGCAACGGGCGAGGACGATCTGGGCGTCGAGACCGCGACCAACGACGACGAAAGTTAGTCCGACAGGGTAATCCGCACCGGTATTTTCCCGTTTCCAGCGGGGGAAACTTCGCCTAAAGGCGCGGCGGAAAGACGCATTTAGACTTGGGGCCGTAGCTCAGCTGGGAGAGCGCTGCAATGGCATTGCAGAGGTCAGGGGTTCGATCCCCCTCGGCTCCACCATCCTGCCATCACGCTCAGGAAATTGCGCCCACGCGCGTCAAGCATGGTTCGGTGAAGCGCTCCCACTCGGCAAGTGACGCGGCGCTTCGGGCGCGCTAGCATCGCGTGATGGACAAGGCCGCCGCCAAGCAAAACGACAACGCTGCGGCGTTACTGCCGCTCAATCCGGCGCTCGACCCGGCCGCGCTTGCCGCCGAATTCGCGATCGACCAGCGCATTCAGATCCGCGACGTGCTCGAGCCCGAAGCCGCGTCTGCGATTACCAAGCTACTGGTCGAGCAAACGCCCTGGGGATTGTCGTGGCAGGCGGGCAATGACGGCCCGCACCGCATCCGCAGCGAGCAATTGCCGGCGCTTGGCCCACAAGATGGTCGACGAATGGCCGACGGATTAACCCGGGCGATGCAGGGCGATGATTTTGCCTTCGTCTATTCGCAATATCGGATGTCGAAGGCGGTGATCGAAGGCTGGTCGAAGTCGCCGGCCCACGACGCGCTGGTATCGGCGCTCAACGGTACGCTGTTCCTCGATTTCATCCGCACCGTCACCGCCCTCCCCGAAATCCGCGTGTGCGATGCGCAGGCCAGCCATTATGGCCCCAACCAGTTCCTCTCGCTTCATCAGGACATCAGTGTCGAGGAGAATGAGGACCGGCTGGTCGCTTATGTCCTCAATCTGGTCCCCGACCGCTGGCGGCCGGACTGGGGCGGTTATTTGAATTTTTTCGACGAGGCGGGGGATATTAGCCACGGCTATATGCCGCGGTTCAATTGCCTCAATTTGTTCCGCGTGCCGCGCCACCACAACGTCAGCTATGTAGCGCCGTTCGCGGCCGGCAACCGGCTGGCGGTGACCGGCTGGTTCCGCACGCGCTAGACGCCCGGCACAAGACAAAACAAAAGCGGCGGCGCCTTTCGACGCCGCCGCCCATTTTCACCGTTTAGAATGCCTTAGAGGGCGTTCGAAACGTTAGTGAAGGTCGCATTCAGCGCCGTACCAATGCTGGTCATCGCGCCAATCGCCGCAACGGCGATGAGGGCGGCGATGAGGCCGTATTCAATGGCGGTCGCGCCATCTTCGTTACGAATCATTTTCAAAAACTTGGCCATCTCTGGTCTCCTTAAGGCTCCACTCAACTTGGGACCGAAGTCCCGCCACCTGCGCAGCCGTTTCGCGTAGGTTGGATGTGGAATTAGCCGGGGAGGAGTTGAGAAAGACTTAAAGCGAGAGGTTTCCGCGCCTTAACCATGAACGGACTTTTAGCGGCCGCTGGCGTCCTCAATCAGGCCGTCGAGCTGGTCGACCAGGTCGCGCAGGCCGCGAGTACCCTCGCTCCAGTCCTCAGGCAGCGGGCTTTTCTTCTCACGCCGGCGCGGCGGCGGGGGCGGCGTGGTTGGCGTGGGCACTCGAAACGTCTGCGGCAGCGGCGGCCCGGCGCGGCCGTCGACGCTCAGCGCCGGGACCATGAAATCACGCCAGATCTGCGCCGGCGCGCTGCCGCCGGTGATTTTGCCCAGTGACTTGTTGTCGTCGCGCCCGACCCACACGCCGACCACCAGATTGCCGGCAAAGCCGATGAACAAAGCGTCGCGATTGTCCTGCGACGTGCCGGTCTTGCCAAACGTCGGCACGCTCATCGCGGCGCGGCGCCCAGTGCCCTTGTTGGCCGCCTCCCACAGCAGGTCAAGCATCGGCGCCCAGTCGCGGCGCGCATCAAGGCTGCCACCGCGGCGGAAGAAACTTGAGAACCCTTCGTCCCGGCCGTCGAGCGCCAGCCCGCGCGGCGCGACTGGGTAGCAGCCGCCGGCGATCGCCGCATAGGCCGCGGTCAATTCGATCAGGCTGACGCCGGCAGTGCCCAACGCGACGCTCGGGCTGTTGGGCAGCGGGCTGGCGATGCCGAGTTCGCGCGCCGCGCGCAGGACATTGGCCCGGCCGACGGCTTCCGACAGGCGAACCGTCGCCGCATTGCTCGACCTCGAAAACGCTTCGCGCAATGTGATCGAGCCGCGATAGACGCCGTCGCTATTGACCGGGGTCCAGCCGCCGATGGTGATTGGCCGGTCCTCGATCATGCTGTCGGGAGTCCAGCCGGCGCGCAAGGCGGCGAGATAGACGAACAGCTTGAACGCCGATCCCGGCTGGCGGCGGGCCTGGGTTGCGCGATTGAACGGGCTCGACTTGTAGCTGCGCCCGCCAACCATCGCGACCACCCGCCCGTCGGGACGCATCGCCACCATGGCCGCCTGCGCCCTTCCATCTTTATCAAAAGCGCCGACTTGCGCGCGGTTGATCGCCCGCACCGCGAGCCGCTGGAGGTCGGCGTCGAGCGTGGTGCGGACTTTGACCTGGCCGAAATCGGCTTCGAACGCTTTTTGCGCCGCGGGCGCGACCCAGTCGGCAAAATAGGTCCCGGTCGGCACTTTCGATGATTGCGCCGACGGGCGCGCAAGCACGGTCGCGTGGGCGCGAGCGAGACTAATGACCCCGGTATCGGCCATCGCCCCGAGCACCATGCGCGACCGCTTCTGCGCGCCGGCGAGATTGCGGGTTGGCGCCAGCCGGGACGGCGCCTGGACGAGGCCAGCGAGCATTGCCGACTGGGCTAGACCCAGCTGATCCGGGGAGCGGTTGAAATAATGTTTGGACGCGGCGCGCAGACCGTAAACGCCGTCGCCAAAATAGATGCTCGACAGATAGCGCGACAAAATCTCGTCCTTGGTCAGCCAGGCCTCGAGCCAGAAGGCAATGATGACCTCTTGCGCCTTGCGCTTGAGGCTGCGGTCGCTCGACAGGAAACTGGTCTTGGCGAGCTGCTGGGTGATCGTGCTGCCGCCCTGGCGCACACCGCCGGCCGATGCGTTGGCGACCATCGCCCGGCCGATCGCCCGCGGGTCGATCCCCCAGTGGCGGTAGAAGCGCCGGTCTTCAATAGCGACGAATGCGGCCGCGGTCAGCGGGTCGAGCCTCGCCGCCTCGACCGGCGCCTCCTTGATCGCCCCGCGCCGGGCGATGGGAATGCCTTCCTGCGACAAGAGCAGCAGGGCCGGATCGTCGAGCGGTTCCAGCGCTCGCGACAGGGGCGCGGTAACAACCAGCCACAACAAGGTCACCAGCAGGACGGCGGCAAGCGAGTAGAAGATGATCCGGAGGCGGCTCCGTTTGCGCTGTGGCTTGCTTTCGACCGGTTCGGTGCCGTGGTCCGCCCACGGTGGCGCGGCGAGCGGCGCGAACGGGTCGGGCAAATCCTCGACAGGGACGCCGCCACGGCTCCAGATTCCGTCCCTGTCCGCCACCCATATTCCTTCTTGCGGCGATGCCGACTGCATTAGTCCAGTAAAACAGTCCCGCGGATATATCCAGACGTTTGCTGAACCTGCAATTGAGGCTAAACGAGTGACGATGCCGCCGTTTCCACTCCGGCGCGCGCTGGCGATGGCGGCGCTTGCCGCACTCGCCGCCGCGCCCTCCGCCTGCAACCGGCAGCCGGAAGGCGCGGTCAAGGTCGCGGTGATCGGCGCGACTCCCAAAATCGTCGACCCGGTCGTCGGGCCGCTCGCGACGCCCGATGCAGTGCTGCTGAACAATGTTGCCCAGGGGCTGGTGCAGTTCGATGCCCGCGGGCAGATCGAGCCCGGGCTCGCCGAGCGCTGGAATGTCAGCGACGACGGCTTGAGCTACATCTTCCGCCTGGCGTCGGGCGAATGGCCGAATGGAACGAAGCTCACCGCCCACCAGGTCGCCCGCTCGCTGCGGCGAGAGCTGGCTGGCAACAGCCGCAATTCGCTCAAGGACACGCTCGGCGCGGTCGATGAAATCGTCGCGATGACCGATCGCGTGCTCGAAATCCGCTTGACGGCGCCGCGCCCCAACCTGCTGCAACTCCTCGCCCAGCCCGAGTTCGCGCTGGTCCGCGACGGCCAGGGCAGTGGTCCGTTCGAGTTGGCCGACCGCTCGTCGGAGAATGCCCTGCTGCTTCGGCGCACTGTGCCGGGGCCCGACGGCGAAGAAGGCCGGCGCGTCGAGGTCCGGCTGATGGGCTCGACTGCCGATGCTGCCGTCCGCGACTTCGCCGCCGGCAAGCTTGACCTGGTGGTGGGCGGCACCTTTGCCGAGCTTCCGCTTACGCGCCAGGCGAAGCTTCCCCGCAACGCGCTCCACTTCGATCCGGTCAGCGGCTTGTTCGGCCTGGCGCCAGCCCGCCCCGGCGGACCGCTCGCCAATCCGGTGCTAAGAAGGCTTTTGGCCGAGGCGATCGATCGCGACGCGCTGATCGCGGCCCTCGATGTGCCCGGCCTGGTCGGCCGCGCGACATTGCTGGAAACTGGCCTGGAGGGGGTCCCGGACCCGGCCATGCCGCAATGGCTGGCGACCCCCATCGACGAACGCCGGCGCGGGCTGGCGGCGCAAGCCGCTCGGCTGTTCGGCGCCGGCGACCGGCCGCGGATCATCATCGCCATGCCGGACGGCCCAGGCGGGGAATTGCTCTACAACCGCCTCGCCGCCGATTGGGGCGTGCTTGGACTGCAGCTGCAGCGGGTCCGGCTGGGCCAACCGGCCGATCTCAAGCTGGTCGATGCGGTCGCTCCCTCACCGTCGCCGGCCTGGTTCCTGCGTCAGTTCCGCTGCGCAACCGCACCGGTCTGCGATCAGGACATCGACCTATTGCTCGATGCGGCCCGGATTGCGCCGGTCGCGGCCCAGCGCGCCGCTCTACTTGCCGAAGCCGCCCGCAAGATGGACGAACTGCAGCTGTTCATGCCGATTGCCGCGCCGATCCGCTGGTCATTGGTGGCAAGCAGGGTCGAAGGCTTCGCAGGGAACCGCTTCGGCATCCACACGCTGACTGACCTCGACCAGAAGCTCAACCGCGAAGGCGCTCGATGATGCCCATTCCCACCGGCAACGGTCCGCCGCAAGACAGATTGCCGTTCCCCGGTTTCGGCACCGATCCCAAGTCGGTCCGGCTGCGGGTCGAAGCGCTCGAGCGGATCATGGAGCGGTTGTTTGTCATTCCGGGCCTCAACCGACCAGTCGGTCTCGACGTGATCCTCGACCTCGTCCCGATCGCCGGGAGCACCGCCGCCGCCGCGCTCGGCGCCTACATGGCATGGGAAGCGCGCAATCTCGGCATGCCCAAGACCGCGGTGGCGCGGATGGCCGGCAATGTCGGGGTCGACTGGGTGCTCGGGCTGATCCCGTGGGTCGGCGCCATCCCCGACCTGTTTTTCCGCTCGAACAGCCGCAACTTGCGGATCATCAAACGCCACCTCGACAAGCACCACGCCGGCACTGCGACGATTCCCGGAGAGGTCACGTCGCGTCAGGGCTCGACCCACTCCTGAGTCTTCTCGATGATCGTCAGTTCGCGCAGCAGCGCATCGACGCTTTGCGTCAGCTCGGGAACGAGCGTGATCTGATGCCGGGCGCCGCGGAGCGACTCAACCAGCAACACGGCGTCGATCAGGATCGGCACGACCAGGCTCTCGGGGTCGTCGAGCTCCGCGCAGTGCCGCAGCTTGGCCAGCGCTTTCTGCTTCGCGGCTTGCGGATTCGACACGGCTTCGGCGCGGCCAATGAGCCAACCCATAGAATGCTCTCCCGGTGAGCGGCCACCATAGCCGACGAGGGGGGGGCTTGGCAGTTCGGGCGGGCCGATTATCGGTGCGGCTCGGCGCAGCCACTTGCAACTTCACCGCTTGCCGCGATACGCTGCGCGACGGGACCGCGGGGCATTGGTCGATGAAGCAACCTTCCAATACCGGCGGCTCGTCGAGCCAGACGCCAAGAAAGAGCGCCAGGGTCGGGCTCGAGGCCGAAGTGTCGCTCCGGCGGTCGGGTCACACCAACTATCGCGCCAACGTCCACGACGTCTCGCAGGAGGGCTGCAAGGTCGAGTTCGTCGAGCGGCCGCTGCTCGATGAAATCGTCTGGGTGAAGTTCGAGGGGCTCGAAGCTCTGGAGGCAATGGTCTGCTGGATAGATGGCTTTGCCGCCGGCCTCGAATTCCAGCGCCCAGTGCACCCGGCGGTGTTCAAGATTCTCCTTGAAAGACTGGCCGCCGCCAACCAGCAATGAGGTTCAATCGCCGCTGATCTGCGGTCGTCCGACATCGCCCTGGCCGACGGTCCTCCCGGCAATGTCGAGCATCCGCTCAAGCGGTATGCGAGCGGCGGCCATGATCTCGTCCGACAGCTCGATCCGCGGCTTCAGGTCGCGCAGGGCAACGTACAATTTTTCGAGCGTGTTGAGGGCCATGTATGGGCACATGTTGCAGTTGCAGTTGCCGTCGCCGCCCGGCACGCCGATAAAAATCTTGTCGGGCGCCGCTTTTTCCATCTGGTGGATGATATGGGGCTCGGTCGCGACCAGGATGGCCTGCGCCGGGCTCGACAGCGTAAATTCGAGGATCGACCGCGTCGAACCGACATGGTCGGCATGGTCGATGATATGTGGCGGGCATTCGGGATGGGCGGCGACCGGCGCGCCGGGATGCTCGGCCTTTAGCTTCAACAATTCGGTTTCCGAAAACGCCTGGTGGACGATGCACACGCCCGGCCACAGCAGCATGTCGCGCCCGGTGCGTCGCGCGAGATAGCCGCCCAGATGGCGGTCGGGGCCGAAGATGATCTTCTGGTCGAGCGGGATTTGCTTGAGGATAATGTCCGCCGACGATGAGGTGACGATGATGTCCGACAGCGCCTTCACCGCCGCCGAGCAGTTGATATAGGTCAGCGCGATATGGTCGGGGTGCGCCTCGCGGAACGCCTTGAACTGGTCTGGCGGGCACGAGTCTTCGAGGCTGCAGCCGGCGTCCATGTCGGGCAGGATGACGATCTTTTCCGGCGACAGGATTTTCGCCGTCTCGGCCATGAACCGGACGCCGCAAAAGGCGATGACTTCGGCGTCGGTCGCGGCGGCCTTGCGTGACAGATCGAGGCTGTCGCCGACGAAATCGGCAAGGTCCTGGATCGCCGGCTTCTGGTAATAATGGGCGAGTATCACCGCGTTGCGCTCGCGCTTCAGTCGCTGGATCTCGGCGAGCAGGTCGATGCCCCTGAGGCCGGTCGGTTGGGCGGTCATCCCATCACTCCTGCAAGTCGGCGCTGCTCAAGATATGAACGCGATTGGTCCACTGCAATGTGTCTCATCGGGGCGCCGCGCGGCGCTCGGCCAGAACCTCTTCGATCGATCGACTGACGTCCCATCGCTCGCCCGTCCGGCCGGTCGCGGCATCACCCGGGAGTACGACCGCAATCGTCACGTCTTCATATCCGGCGGCGGCCAGCGGGCCGCGCAAATTGGCAGCGATCGCCCGGCGCGCCGCCTCGCGAGCGGCGGCCATGCGTTCAGGCTTGGCGGCTTCGCGCGCTGTCTGGGCCGCTGCGCGGCGGCCGATCCGTTGCTCAAGGCGGTCGGACGCGCCGCGTGTCACGAACACCCCCCGGGTGCGGCTGAGAGTGCGGCCGGTTTCGTCGACATTGGGTTTGCCCGGAGCCACTGGTGGCGCACGCACACGCAAAGTGCGGCTGGCCTGGTCCCAGCTGTAATCGGCCAAAGTCAGCGACGACATATCGACGAAATAATCGACCGTGAACGGCTGCTTCACCACCTTGTCGCTCTTGAGGAAGGGCACGAGGCCCTCATCGGTCGCCGGAGTCTGGACGACACCCGACAAGCTTGAGACCTTGAGCGCATTGGTCTCGGCGAACGCGGTGCCGACGATCCGCGCAATCGCCTCATTGTCCTGCTGCTCGACGACATAGTCACGCTGGACCCGCTGGTAGATGCGGATGCCAATCAACAGTGCGACGAGCACGCCGATGGCGATGATCGCCACGAAGGCCGGTCGTTTCACTGACGTCTCCATATCTCTCCGTCTTCGACAACCATCCCCCGCGACGCAAGGTCCAGCAAATGCGCATGGACCGAGCCGCTGGC
>JBDSBX010000005.1:0-5767 GCA_039921365.1 Sphingomicrobium sp.
ATCAATTCAAACCGGCCGGTCGAAATATCCGCTGCGGCGATCGCCCAGTCTTCGCCCACCCGCCCGATCGCCGCGAGCCAGTTCGCCGCGCTTGATTCGAGTAACGCCTCCTCGGTCAGTGTGCCCGGCGTCACCAGCCGCACGATTGCACGCTCGACCAGCGCCTTCCCGCCGCGCGCCTTCCTCGCTTGCGCTGGATTCTCGATCTGCTCGGCAATCGCCACTTGGTGGCCGCCGCGGATCAGCCGCGCGAGATAGGCTTCGGCCGCATGGACCGGGACGCCGCACATCGGGATCGGCTCGCCATGGGCGGTGCCGCGCTTCGTCAGCGCGATATCGAGGCATTGCGCGGCGGCCTTGGCATCGTCGAAGAACAGTTCGAAGAAGTCGCCCATCCGGTAGAACAGCAAAGCATCGCCGGCCTCGTCCTTGAGGCGGCGGTACTGAACCATCATCGGGGTCGGTTCGTCGGATCGCGCCATCGGCGGACGGTAGCGGCTCTGCGTGACTCTTCCCACACCCATTGGCTAAGGCCGAGCGCCAGGGAGCCAGGCATGTCCGAAAGCAACATCAAATTCTCGGAAGACGAGGCGATCGAATATCATTCGCGGGGGCGTCCCGGGAAACTCGAAATCATCGCCACCAAGCCGATGTCGACCCAGCGCGACCTCAGCCTCGCCTATTCGCCCGGAGTCGCGGTGCCGGTGCAGGCAATCGCCGACGATCCCGGCCGCGCCTACGAGCTGACCGCGAAGGGCAATCTTGTCGCAGTGATCACCAACGGCACCGCGATCCTTGGCATGGGCAATCTCGGCGCGCTTGCCGCCAAGCCGGTGATGGAAGGCAAGGCGGTGCTGTTCAAGCGCTTCGCCGACGTCGATTCGATCGATATCGAGGTCGCCACTGAGGACGCCCAGAAGTTCATCGACGCCGTCGCGCTGCTCGAACCGAGCTTTGGCGGCATCAACCTTGAGGATATCGCCGCCCCCGACTGCTTCGTCATCGAGCAGGCATTGAAAGAGCGGATGAACATCCCGGTGTTCCACGACGACCAGCACGGCACCGCGATCATCACCGCCGCCGGGTTGATCAACGCCTGCTTCCTGACCGGGCGCGCGCTTGGCGACATCAAGGTGGTGGTCAACGGCGCCGGCGCCGCGGCGATCGCCTGCACCGAGCTGATCAAGTGCATGGGCGTGCGCGGCGACCACGTCATCATGTGCGACCGCAAGGGCGTGATCTACAAGGGCCGCGACGGGGTCGATCAGTGGAAGTCGGCGCACGCGGTCTACAGCGACGCCCGCGACCTCGCCGAGGCCCTGGTCGGCGCCGACGTCTTCCTCGGCCTGTCGGCGGCCGGTGCGCTCAAGCCCGAGATGATCGCCGCCATGGCCAAGGACCCGATCATCTTTGCAATGGCCAATCCGGACCCGGAAATCTCGCCGCCCGACGCGCGCGCGGCGCGTCCTGACGCGATTATCGCCACCGGCCGCTCCGACTATCCCAACCAGGTCAACAACGTCCTCGGCTTCCCGTTCATCTTCCGCGGCGCGCTCGATGTTCGCGCCACTGCGATCAACGACGAGATGAAGATCGCTGCCGCCAATGCGCTGGCCGAACTGGCGCGCGAAGCGGTGCCCGAAGAAGTCGCCGCGGCCTATGGCGGGCAGACTCACAGCTTCGGCCGTGACTACATCATTCCGGCGCCGTTCGATCCGCGGCTGATGGAAGTCGTCGCCTCGGCTGTCGCCGAAGCGGCCGGCCGGACTGGCGTCGCGCAAAAACCGATTGAGGACATGGCCGCCTATCGCCAGCAGCTGCGAGCCCGGCTGAACCCGACCGTGGCGGTGATGAGCCTTGCCTACGAAGCCGCTCGGGCAAACCCGAAACGCGTGCTGTTCGCGGAAGGCGAGGAGCCCAATGTGCTGCGCGCCGCGATCGCTTTCAAGGAGTCGGGTTACGGCACACCGGTCCTCGTCGGCCGCGAGGAAGTCTACGACCAGCTCAAGGAGCTCGGCGTCGAGAATCCGCGGGAATATGAAGTTCTCAACAGCCGAAATTCGCCGCTGGTCGGCCGCGCCGTCGATTTCATCTACGCCAAGCACCAGCGGCACGGGCTACTGCGCCGGGAGATCGAGCGCATGGTCAACCAGGACCGCAACACGTTCACCGCGGCAATGCTCGCGCTGGGCGAAGGCGACGCGATGATCACCGGCACGACGCGGCCGTTCAGCCAGTCGTTGAAGCAGGTGCGGATGGTCATCGACGACGAGCCCGAAGCAACTCCGTTCGGCATCAACATCATCGTCGGCCGGCACCATACGATGCTGATCGCCGACACCGCGGTCACCGAGCGGCCCGAGGCGGAGCAATATGCGGCAATCGCCATGCGTTCGGCCGGGTTCGCGCGGCGGATGGGGCTGGAGCCGCGCATCGCCTTCATCAGCTACACCACGTTCGGCAACCCGCCCGGCACCCACATCGAAGAAATGCGCGACGCGGTGAAGATCCTCGACAGCATCCATTGCGACTTTGAATATGAGGGCGAAATGGCGCCCGACGTGGCGCTCAATTACGACATGCAGAAGCGCTATTACCCGTTCAGCCGGTTGACCGGCCCGGCCAACATCCTGGTCATGCCGGGGCTTCAGTCCGCCAATTTGTCGGCCAAGCTGCTGCGCGAATTGGGCGGCGAGAGCGTGCTTGGCCCGTATCTTCTCGGGCTCGAGCTGCCAGTCCAGATCGCGCCGATGACCGCGACCGCGTCGGACCTGGTGACGCTCGCCGTGCTTGCCGCGGGCAGCGCCCGGGAACGCAAGCGGCCGGCGCCTAGATCCGCTCCACGGAGCTGACCGGGTCGGCTTCACGCAAGGCGGCAACGATGGCGTGAAGATGCCCAAGATCGTGCACTTCGACATCGATGTGAAAGGTGTGGAAGCTGCCGTCGCGGTGGACCAGCTGCAGATTGACGATGTTGGCATGCCGGGTGCCGAGGATGCCGGACATGGTGCCGAGCGCTCCCGGGATATCGCGCAGGATCACCGCGATTCGCGCCGCGCCGCCGTCCGAGCCTTCACCCCAGGCGAGATCGAGCCAGTCGGCGTCGACGCCGCTGGCCAGCGTGTCGCAACCGATGACATGGACTTCGATCTCCTCATCCTCGCGGCGCAGGCCGACGATGCGGTCGCCGGGGATCGGGTGGCAGCAAGTCGCGAGGTGATAAGCGACGCCCGGTGTCAGCCCCTTGATCGAGATCGCAGTGCGCTGGCCAATCGGCTTGGGCGCCACATCGCCGCCGCCTGAACCGGGCATCAGCTCCTCCATCAGCGCCTCGTCGCTGATCCGCTTGCGGGCGATCGCCGCCATCAGCGCTTCCTCGTCCTCGAGCTTGAGCTTCTTGAGCGCCCGCTTTTGCGCATCCTTGTCGAGGATCGCCGGCAGCCGCTCGACAATCTCGTCGTAAATCTTGCGCCCGAGCTCGACGGTTTCCTCCCGCTCCTTGTGGCGAACGAAGCGGCGGACGCCGGCGCGCGCCTTGCCGGTGGCGACGAAGCGCAGCCACGACGGCTGCGGATGCTGCGCCTCGGACGCCAGGATTTCGACCTGGTCGCCATTCTCGAGGATGGTGCGCAGCGGGACGACGCGGCTGTTGACCTTCGCGCCGACGGTGCGGTCACCAAGGTCAGTGTGGACGGCATAAGCGAAATCGACCGGAGTCGCGCCCTTGGGCAACTGGATCAGCTCGCCCTTGGGCGTAAAGGCGAAAATCCGGTCCTGGTACATTGCCATCCGGGTGTGCTCGAGCAGCTCCTCGGGGCTCTCCGCGTGGTCGAGGATCTCGACCAGATCATCGATCCACGGGACGTGCAGGTCGGCGGACGGCTTGCCTTCCTTATAGGCCCAGTGAGCGGCCAGTCCGCGCTCCGCCAGCTCGTGCATCTTGCGGTCGCGGATCTGGATTTCGATGCGCATCTTGGCGTCGTGGATGACCGACGTGTGGACTGCCTGATAACCGTTGCGCTTGGGCGTCGAGATGAAGTCCTTGAAGCGCCCGGGCACCATTGGCCAGCGCTGGTGAATGAGGCCGAGCGCGCGGTAGCAGTCGGCAACTCCATCGACGATCACCCGGAACGCCATGACGTCGGACAATTGCTCGAAGCTGATGTGGCGCTCGGCCATCTTCTTCCAAATCGAATAGGGATGCTTCTCGCGGCCCATAACCTCGGCCTCGAGGCCATGGTCGGTGAGGTGCAGTTGGAGCCCGAGGCCGATTCGGCTGACGATGTCGCCGCCCTGATCGTGAAGCAGTTTCAAGCGCCGGGTGATCGAGGCGAAGGCGTCCGGCTCCAGCTCCCTGAACGCCAGCGTCTGCATCTCGTTCATGATCTCGTACATGCCGATGCGCTCGGCGAGCGGCGCGTAGATATCCATCGTCTCTTTGGCGATCCGGCGGCGCTTGTCCCCGTCGGTGATGTGATGGAGCGTACGCATGTTGTGCAATCGGTCGGCGAGCTTGACCAGCAACACCCTGATGTCGTCCGATAAAGCGAGCAGGAACTTGCGCAAATTCTCGGCGGCGCGCTCATTTTCCGATTGCGCTTCGATCTTGCTGAGCTTGGTCACGCCGTCGACCAGGCGGGCGATGTCCTTGCCGAACAGTTTTTCGATTTCTTCCGGAGTGGCGAGTGTGTCCTCGATGGTGTCGTGGAGGATCGCGGTGACGATCGTCTGATCGTCGAGCTTGAGGTCGGTGAGGATGCCGGCGACTTCGATCGGGTGGCTGAAATAGGGGTCGCCGCTCGCCCGCACCTGCGAGCCGTGCGCCTTCATCGAAAACACGTAGGCGCGATTGATCAGCGCTTCGTCGGCATCGGGGTCATAGGCCCGAACCTTCTCGATCAGTTCATATTGACGAAGCATAATTGCTAGATGGGGCGAGCCGCCGCTTATGTGCAAGTGCGAAGGCGGCGGCTCCAGGCACAAAAGCGTCGGCTGCCGTCTCACTTGCAACTATGTATTCCAGCGCCTTTATGCTTTCCTTTGAGTCGGTTGGAGGGAATTTGGTGGCGCAGGAAAAGGTCACTTCGGACATTGATGCGTTCCGCGAGGCCGCCCTGCAGTGTCCGTTGCCCGGCGCGGTGGAGCTGATCGGCGAGAAATGGGCGTTCCTCATCCTCCGCGGCGCGCTCAACGGCTTGCAGCATTTCGAGGAATTCCAGGCCGGGCTCGGCATTGCCCGCAACATCCTGTCCGATCGATTGGCAAAGCTCGTCGCCGGCGGAATTCTCGAGCGCACGCCCGATCCGACCGACAAGCGCAAGGTCATCTATGCGCTCACCGACAAAGGCGATGCGCTGCTTCCGGTGGTGCTGGCGTTACGCCAGTGGGGAGAGGATTGGGGCCACGGGCTGGCTCCAGTCGTCCTCGCGGATCGCCTTAATCAGCGTCCGATCCGGCGGATTTGCGTCCAGGCCGACGACGGGCGCGAGCTGGATCTCAGCGAATTGATGTGGTTGCCCCGCGAAGATTCGAAGGGCGCCGAACAAGCCGCCTGACGTCCCTCCCTTTGCGGGGGGAGGGGAAAGTTATTCGTAATCGCCGCCGGATGGCGTTGGGCGCGGCGGGGCCGCAGCCGTCAGCCGCAGTGCCTCGGCCGATTCGCTTAGCGAAGCCAGCTCGTCGGTTTCGTCGTCCTCATCGACTCGAACCTTTTGCAGATTGTTGACGATTGCCTCCTCCAGCTCGCGCGGCTTGACGGTTTGCTCGG
>JBDSBX010000006.1:0-3264 GCA_039921365.1 Sphingomicrobium sp.
GTCCCAGTCGGCAAAATCGAAATGGTCGAGGTTCTTGACCTTGAGCGTCTCGCCCGACTCGCCGAAATCGACCTCGTCACCGGTCGAGCGGGCGGACGCGACCGCGGCCACCTCGGCCAGCGGGAACTGGCGCTCAGCAAGGATGTTGAGGATCTCGCGCCCGACGTTCCCCGTCGCACCGACGACCGCGACCCGATACCCGCTCATCTGTCTCTCCAGATTCAATTGGCCAGCTGCCATTGGCCAGCTGCGATTGGCCGCGCCTATCGCAAGCGGCGGCGGAAAGCGATATGGCTTGCCCATCCGCAGACGCAAGACCGGGGGGATCGATGCGCAGACCGACCTCGCAGATAGTCCTGATCGTCCTCGGCCTGCTGGCCGCGATGGCAGCCAAGGCCTGGCTGGTGCCACTGCCGGCGGTACGCTCGGTGCCGGCCGCCGACGAATTCAACGTCCACCGCGCGGCGGCCCGACTGAGCGACATTCTCGGCGACGAGCGCCCCCACCCCGCCGACACGCCCGCTAACGACGCCGTCCGCGAAAGGCTCGTGGCGCAGCTTGTCGCCATGGGTCTCAAACCGATCGTCCGTGACGCGCTCGCCTGCAACGAATTGCACAAGGCGCGCGGGGTCACCTGCGCCCGGGTCCGCAACGTCGTCGTCACCATCGGCCCGGCCGCCGGCAAACAATTGTTGCTGTCGGCGCATTACGACAGCACGCCGGTCGGCCCCGGGGCGGGCGACGCCGGTGCCGGGGTCGCGACCCTGCTCGAGGTCGCCCATGTGCTCAAGGACCGGCGCCTCAAACGCCCCGTGACTTTCCTGTTCAACGAGGGCGAGGAACTGGGCCTGGTCGGCGCCCGCGCCTTCCTTGCCGATCCGCTTAGCCGTAACGTCGACACACTGATCAATCTCGAGGCGCGCGGCGTCACCGGCCCCGCCAACATGTTCGAGACCAGCAAGCCAAACGGTCCCGCAATCAAGGTGTTCGGCGAGGCGGTGGACGTGCCAGTGGCCAACTCGCTGGCGACCGACGTCTACCGGCTGATGCCCAATTATACCGACGTCAATTCATTCGAGGAGCGCGGCTGGACGACGCTCAACATCGCCATCATCGGCAATGAAACGCGCTATCATAGCGCCGGGGACAATCTCGCTGCGCTCGATCCGCGCAGCTTGCAGCATATGGGCGACCAATCGCTGGCGCTGGCGGCAGCGCTGGCTGACGGGGTCCCGCAAGCCAGCGGCGAGCGCATTTTCATGGACCTGGTCGGCACCGAACTAATCTGGCTGCCGTTGGTGGCGGGCGTAATGCTGCTGGTCGCGTTGCTCGCCGGTTTCGGCTGGCTGGCGTGGCGGCGCGGCAGCCTCGGGCGGCCCCTGCTGGCAGTGCTTGTGGCGGTGCTTGTGTCGGCGCTTACGGCGTGGCTGGCGGAGGCGATCGTCGGTTTGGCTCGCCCGGGCATGTTCTGGCGGGCGTTTCCGATCTGGGCGCAGCTGGCGGCCTATGCGTCGTCGATCGCCGCCTCGCTGGCCGTGCTGGCGACGCTGGCGCGGCCATTCGACGCCGAGCGGCTGCGGACCGCCTTCTGGTTGATGTTCGTCGCGCTCGGCGCGGTGATTGCGCTGGTTGCGCCGGGCGGCATCATCTTCTTCCTGTTCCCGCCGCTGGTGGTGCTGCTGGGCCTGTTCGCCGGACGCAGCGCGCGGGGCGCCGAGCGGTTCGCGGCCCTGGGCGCGGTGCTGCTGCTGTTCCTGACCTTCGGCGCGATGCTGGCGCTGCTTGAGGAGCTGCTCAGCCGCGGGCCGATCTGGCTGCTGGCGCCATTGGGCACGCTGATCCTGCTGCCGGCGCTGATCGAGGCCAAGCCGCTGCTCGATGATTTCCCCCCACGGCGGTTGCTGACGAGGGCCGCGATCCTTGGCGTGATTGGCTGGGTGGTTGCGGCGTTCGCGCCGGCTTATTCGGCGGACAAGCAGCAGCCCTTTTCGATCGAGCACATCGCCGACGGCGGCCGCGCGTGGTGGTCTGTGACCAACGATAATGCACGGTTGCCCAAGGCCTTTAAAAAGCTCGGCAAATGGCGGCGCGGCGAGCTGCCGTACAGCGAGCGCCGGCGCTGGCTTGCCGCCGCTCCGGCCGATGGCGGACTAGCCCGCCCAGGCTTGCAGGTCGTCGGCCGCGCGGGCACCGGAGCCGGCCGCCGGGTCAGCCTCCGCTTGCGGCCCAACGGCGCCGACAGCGTCACTTTGATTGCGCCCGAGGACTCTGACGTCCGTGCCGCGGGAATCGGTGCGTTCGTCCGTCCGGTCGGCGCCGGGAGCAGCGACGGCCGCTATTCGCTGCGCTGCTTCGGCCGCAGATCCGACGGGGCGGTCATGGAGGTGATTATCGGCCAGGCGAAACCGGTCGAGTTCATCGTGATCGGCTGGCGGTCTGGTCTGCCCGCCAGCGCAGCGCCGCTGGTGCGGGCGCGCCCGGCCAATGCCCGGCCGCAATATACGGCGGACTCGAGCCTGGCGATGGCGCGAATCCGGCTCTGAGCGGCTTAGCTCTTGCTCTTTTCGCCCTTGGCCGTTTCGCTGCCCTTCGGCGGGCGCGGATCGCGGCGCTCGGCAATGCGGGCTGACTTGCCGGTCCGGCCACGCAGATAATAGAGTTTCGCGCGCCGCACGGCGCCACGGCGGACGACGTCAATCGAATCGATCGCCGGCGAATAGAGCGGGAAGACGCGCTCGACGCCTTCGCCGAAGCTGATCTTGCGGACCGTGAAGCTGGACCCGACGCCGCGGTTCGAGCGGGCGATGCAGACGCCCTCGAAATTCTGGACCCGGGCGCGTTCGCCTTCGACGACTTTGACGCCGACCCGCAGCGTATCGCCGGGACGGAATTCGGGAATGGGGCGCATCTCGGTCAGCGCGTCAATGGCTTCGCGCTCGAGCGTCTCGATCAGGTTCATGTCTTCTCGCCTTCGTCTTCGTGCCGCGCGCCAGAGGGCGGTGCCTGCGATCCGCCCCCGTGGCGCTCGATCAGGTCCGGCCGCCTTAGCCGTGTATCTTCGGATGCACGTTCGTGTCGCCACGCCGCGATCCTCGCATGATCCCCCGACCGCAGCACCTCGGGGATCGTGCGCCCTTCCCATGTGACTGGTCGGGTATAATGCGGATATTCGAGAAGCCCGTTGTCGAAGCTCTCTTCCTCTCCGCTGGAGGCCGCGCCCATTACCCCGGGGAGCAGGCGAACGCAAGCATCGAGCAGGACCAT
>JBDSBX010000007.1:0-2974 GCA_039921365.1 Sphingomicrobium sp.
CGCATAGGCCAGCGCGAGGTGACCGGCGACTTCCAAACCTTCGTCGTCGCCCTTGCCGAAACCAGCGGAGCGGGCTTGCGCGGAACGGGGGCGGAAGTCTTCGCGATCGTGGGCCATGGTCGAATGATGACACGAAACGATGGCATTAAGGAGTCGCCGACAGTCGTCCGGGCGCGACGGTCATTCCTTCTGGCGCAACCGTAACGGCATTCGAGCCGTTCAGCGCGACAAGATGGCAAATGGCATAAAGAAAAGTGCGTTTGAGCGGCTGGGCTGTCATGTTTCGACGGTGGTGTCGGACATCGCCGCCAATCCACTCGCCCAGATCGGCGTCATCGCCATTTGCGGGTTATGGTTCGCGCTGGGCCTCAATACGAACGTCCTGACCGCAGTGCTGTCGGTTCTCGCCATCACGCTCACTCAGATGGTGCTCAACCGCCAGAACGAACGCGAGGCCGACGCCCATCGGCGCGACGTTGCGATGCACGCAAAGATCGACGAGCTGGTGATTGCGATGCAGGGCGCGCGCAACGACATGGTCGGGATCGAGGAGCTCGAGGAAGAGGAAATTCAGCGGCTCAAGGATGAAGCCAAGCAGGCGATCGACGATGCCGGACCGGAAGGCGGCGATGCCGACGATCGCGACGAGGCCAAACGTGAGATCGACGAAGCCGGCGGAAAACCGGCCTAGCTTGGCCATGGCGATGAGCGCGGTGGCTTGCTAAGGGCGACAGGCCACCGCCGCCGCAGTTTCAAGCAATCGAGGACAGATTATGATTCCGACTGGCCAGGACAGTCTTAACACGCGCTCCACCCTGACCGTCGGCTCGAAAACCTACGCTTATTATTCGCTTGCCAAGGCCGCCGAGGCGCTTGGCGATATTGCGCGGCTGCCCTTCTCGATGAAGGTGCTGCTCGAGAATCTGCTGCGCTTCGAGGATGGCCTCAGCGTCACTCGCGAAGACCTCCAGGCGATGGTCGACTGGCAGAAGGAGCGGCGGATCGCGCGCGAAATCCAGTACCGGCCAGCCCGGGTGCTGATGCAGGATTTCACCGGCGTGCCGGCAGTCGTCGATCTCGCCGCGATGCGCGACGCGATGAAAAGCCTCGGCGGCGATGCGCAGAAGATCAACCCGCTGGTGCCGGTCCATCTGGTCATCGACCACAGCGTCATGGTCGACGAGTTCGGCACGCCGCAGTCGTTCGGCAAGAATGTCGAGCTGGAATATGCCCGCAACGGCGAGCGCTACGAGTTTTTGAAATGGGGCGCCTCGGCGTTCGACAATTTCCAGGTCGTCCCGCCGGGCACCGGCATCTGCCACCAGGTCAATCTGGAATATGTTGCGCAATGCGTGTGGGTGTCCGACGACCAGTCGGGCGCGACGCTAGCCTATCCCGACACGCTGGTCGGCACCGACAGCCACACGACGATGGTCAACGGCCTCGGCGTCCTCGGCTGGGGGGTCGGCGGGATCGAGGCCGAGGCGGCGATGCTCGGCCAGCCGGTCAGCATGCTGATCCCCGAAGTCGTCGGCTTCCGCCTCGCCGGCGAGCTCCAAGAAGGGATTACCGCCACCGATTTGGTGCTGACCGTCACGCAAATGCTGCGCGCCAAGGGCGTCGTCGGCCGGTTCGTCGAATTCTACGGGCCAGGCCTCAATTCGCTGAGCCTCGCCGACCGCGCGACCATCGCCAATATGGCGCCCGAATATGGCGCGACTTGCGGCTTCTTCCCGATCGACGAACGGACCTGCGAATATCTCGAGCTGACCGGCCGCGATGCCGAGCGGATCGCGCTGATCCGCGCGTATTGCCAGGCGCAGGGGCTGTGGCGCGATGACAATTCCCCCGAGCCGGTGTTCACCGACACGCTCGAGCTCGACATGACGACGATTGAGCCATCGCTGGCTGGCCCGCGGCGGCCGCAGGACCGGGTGCTGCTGAGCGACGTCGACGACCAGTTCAACGCCGAGCTGGAAAGTACTTACAGCAAGAGCAACGATCCCCGGGTCGCGGTCGACGGCGAGGCGTACGACCTCGGCAATGGCGATGTCGTCATCGCCGCCATCACCAGCTGCACCAACACCTCGAACCCGTCGGTGCTGGTCGCGGCGGGGCTGGTCGCGCGCAAGGCCCGGGCCAAGGGACTGACCAGCAAGCCATGGGTCAAGACCAGCCTGGCGCCGGGCAGCAAGGTGGTCAGCGATTATCTCGACGCAAGCGGCTTGAGCGAGGATCTGAACGCGCTCGGCTTCGACCTGGTCGGCTATGGCTGCACCACCTGCATCGGCAATTCGGGGCCGCTTGCCGAGCCGATCTCCAAAGCCATTGCCGACCATGACTTGGTCGCGGTCAGCGTGCTGTCAGGCAACCGCAATTTCGAAGGCCGGGTGTCGCCCGACTGCCGCGCCAATTATCTCGCCTCGCCGCCGCTGGTCGTCGCTTACGCCATCAAGGGGACGGTGCGCTCCGACCTCGCCGCTGAGCCGATCGGCATCGCCAGCAACGGCGAGCCGGTGTTCCTGCGTGACATCTGGCCGACCAACGCGGAAGTCCGCGCGCTGATCGATCAGCACCTCCATTCGAGCATGTTCGTGGCGCGCTATGGCGACGTCTACACCGGCGACGAGCGCTGGCGCGCGATCCAGATCAGCGGCGGCGAGACCTATGCCTGGCCGGGGCAATCGACCTACATCCAGAACCCGCCCTATTTCACCGGCATGACCATGACCCCGGTGCCGCCGGATGACATCGCCAATGCGCGCGCGCTGGCCCTGTTCGGCGATTCGATCACGACCGACCACATCTCGCCGGCCGGCGCGATCAAGCTCGACAGCCCGGCGGGGAAATATCTGATCGAGCAGGGCGTACCGCGAGCGGAGTTCAACAGCTATGGCGCGCGGCGCGGCAATCATGAAGTGATGATGCGCGGCACCTTCGCCAACATCCGCATCAAGAACCGGATGCTCGACAA
>JBDSBX010000008.1:0-8249 GCA_039921365.1 Sphingomicrobium sp.
ATCGCTTCGGGCCAGTCGAGCAAGCGTTGGGGGCGAGTTTTCCTCCCCTCGATTTTGAGGGGAGGGGGACCAGCGAAGCTGGTGGAGGGGCCCCTCCGTCGCGCTTTGCGCGCCACCTCCCCTGCAAATGCAGGGGAAGAAATAACACTCACCCACCCGCTCGCCAACTCGGGCAAATGGCTCTCCCGCGGGACCGGCCGGCGCACCCGCTCGGCGCCCAGCTTGACGCACAACCGGTCGATCAGGCGGGCGATGTCGCGTGCCCCCGATGGCTCCTCGACCAGGCTCGCCTGTTCGCCGCCGAGGCTCTCCGCCCACGCCGCCTCGAGCGCGAACGCATCGAAGCCGAACTCCGGATCGAGCGCCGCGGCCTTGTCGGCGAGCAGGCGATGGAGATGCTTGGGCTCGCGGCTTGGGATCGAGGTGGCGACACTGGCGACGGCAATGCTGCCGTCGACCCGGAAACCGACCAGCGCCAGCCGCCGCGCGCCAAGATGCCGCTGCTCCAGTTGCGCCACCAATCCGGGGATTAGCCGCTCGAGCGCCTGGCCCGCGGCCTCGGGGTAAGTCGCCGGCTCCTCGAGCCGCAGCAGGCTGCGCGGTGGTGGTTGGTCCGGGGCCGCGATCAACGGCTCGGGCGTGCGGCCCAGCGCCCGGTCGAGCGCGGCCAACGGATTGTCGGCCTCGCGAAAACGGCGAGCAAGTCCCCGGCGCGGGACTTCCGCCAGCGCACCGATCGTCTTGAGGCCAAGCCGCTCAAGTGTGCGAATGGTGTCGGGAGGGAGCTTGAGCGCGGCGACGGGCAGGGGGCCAAGTCTGTTGCCCAAATCCTCGCCGCAAATGACAGCATTGGGGCCAAAATGCGCCAGCGCCCACGCCGCGGCCGGGGTTGGCGCGATCGCCACCCGGCTCGACAGCCCCAGCGCCGCAAACCGCTGCTGCACATCCGCGACCAGCGTCGCCTCGTCTCCAAACAAATGGGCGATGCCGGTGACGTCGAGCCTGAGGCCATCGCGGCCATCGACCTCGACCAGCGGTGACCAGCGCGCCGCCCAGCGCGCCAGCCTTTCGACCAGGGCCTGGTCGCCCGCCGGATCGGCTGGGACATTGACCAGGCCCGGGTCGAGCGCCCGCGCATCGGTCCGCCGGGCGCCGGCGCGGGCGCCGCTTGCCGCCGCCGCATTGGTCACCGACGAAATCACCGGCCCGTGCGTCCCCTCGACGGTCAGCACGACCGCAGCGTCAGGCGGTAAGTCGCTCGACTTGCTCCAGCGCTCGATCGCCAGGCGCGGCCACCAGACGGAAAGGATCCGCTGCTCTGCCATCATGGCTGAGCGTCCAGCGCCCCGGCGGGTGCCCGCGGGCGCGGAACAGCTCGGCGTCCCACGCCGGCGCGCCCGGGGCGCGCGGGTCGAACGGATGACCAAGTGAGGGCGCGCTCGCGATCCGCCAGCGCATCCGCGCCCCGCTCAAATTCGCCGAGCCACTCAGCCGCACCAGCCACGCCGGCACACCCGAGCGCTCCGCCGCGACCGCCAGCCGCCGCGTCGCGGTGAAGTCGAGGCTCGCCGGGTCGCCCCACAACTCGCCGATCACGGCTCCCAAGGCGCCGCATCTTAGCCCTTCCTCCATCGCCCACAGCGCCGAACTGGAGTCGCGTGCGGCGACATGGAGGAGGTCGTGAGAGTCGAGCCCCGGCGGGTACACCCGGCCGGCCTCGAGGATCGCCATCCGCTCCTGCACCCACAGCAACGGCTTTCCGGGTTCAACCTGGGCCAGCAGGAACCCGGCCCAGCCGCCGTCGCGCGGGTGTCCGGCGAACAGCTCCGACAGCGTCGGCCTGACCGGCCGTGGCAGACTCCAGCCCTCGCCCAAACCCTTAAGGATGGGGCGTTCGACAGCCGGCCCGGAGGGCACAGTGAACCCTCCGCCGGCGACCAGGGAAAGACCTCTCGCCACACGACTCGCAACACTTTGTTCTAGTTTTGTTCTTATACTCCGAGTCCGCTGTAAGGAGTCAATGGGAGCTTTTCTGCTGCGTTTCCCACGACCGCGCTCGGCAGCGTCAGGCGGCCAGTTTCCCCATGTCCGGCGCCCCGCCCTCAACCTCGGTCAGGAAGCTGCGGATTTCCGCAACGATCTGGCTCAGCACTGGGCGATGGACCGCGAAGCCCATGTGCCGGGTATCGATTTCGACCGCCTTGTCGACCTTATGGGCCAAGCCTCGGGCCGCGCTCGGCGCGACGATCCCGTCCCGCCGCGACCAAAACGCGAGGAACGGCACCGGCGGCTTACCGGCGAGCCGCTCGAACGGCGGCCGGTTGACGTCGTGACCCGCGATCCGTTCATAGAATTCGCGGACGTTGGTGTTGGTCTTGAGGTCGCCGGAAAAGGGTGAGCCGAGAGCCACCACCGCCCGCACTTTGCCCGGGTGGCGGAAGGCCAGTTCGCGCGCGAACAGGCCGCCGAGGCTCCAGCCGACCAGCAACACCTTGCGCCGATCCTGAAGCGCGTCGAGCCTATCCCCAAGCAAGTCGAGCGTGTCCGCCTTGGCGCCGCGATTGAGGCCCAGCAGCCACGGGTGAACCCGCCACCCCGCCCGAGCGAGCGCGCGGCGCAAATCCATCGTCGTCCGGTCAGTCGCCAGAAACCCCGGAATGACCAGCGCCGGCGGCCCATCTTCGGGGCCACGCGGAGTCAGCGGGCCGAGCCCGACAGCAACCGCGGCAAGTGCCACATCACCTCGGCCATGCGGCTCCAGCCCGACGGCGCGCGATCGTCGCGGGCGATTCGACGGGGCGCGGGGCCGAGCGGCGCGGGGGTTGGTTCCGGCTTCATGTCATGGAAAGGGGGGTGTTTACGTTACCGAAACAAGAATCGCGGCCGGTCACGACTCGCTTTTGAGGAAGGTATGGATTTCGCGCACCACGTCGCGCGCCGCCTTGCTCGACACGCCGAAAGCCATGTGGTGACAGGCAAGCTCGACCTCCTTGTCGCGCTCATGGTCGAGCCCGCGGGCAGACCGCGGCGCGATCAACCCGTCGCGCCGCGACCACAAGGCGAGATGCGGCACCGGCGGCTTGTCGCTCCGCGCCTTGATCGGCGGGTCGTCGACCGAATGGCCGGCAACACGCTCATACAGCCGCCACACATTGTTCTGGCGGGGGTCGCCCGAAAATGGCGAGCCGAGCGTGACCACGGCGCGGACAAGCTTGGGGTGAGCCCGCGCAAACTCGCGCGCGAAGAGGCCGCCAAGGCTCCAGCCGACGAGAACAATTGGGCGTTTGTGGCCGAGGCTTTCGACGCGTTCGAGCAATCGCTCAATCGTGTCTTCCTTGGCCCCGAGGTTCCATCCCGACTTCCAGCCATGCACTCGAAAGCCGCCCCGAGCGAGCTCGCGCCGCAGCGCGAAAGTGGTCTGGTCGCTGCACAGGAAACCGGGGACGACCAGCACCGGCTGGCCGTCGAGCGGACCGCGCGGTCCGCGCTTGCGGAAGGTGGCGAGCAGCCGGGCGAGATTCCATGCCAGCTCGGGCAAATGTTTCAAGCCGGTTGGCGGCGCGTCATCGCCTTTCCAGGCAACTTGGGGCGGAACCTGGTTCAGAGGAACTCGCCTCCCATCAGCGCCTGCAACGCGATGGGCAGCCGCACGCGTCCGTCCTCGGTCTGGTGATTTTCGAGCAGTGGCACGAGGATCCTCGGGCTCGCCAGCGCGGTGTTGTTGAGCGTGTGCGCGAACCGCACCTTGCCGTCAGACCCCCGGTAGCGAAGGTTCGCCCGCCGCGCTTGCCAGTCGTGCAAGCTCGAGCAGCTGTGGGTCTCGCGATACTTGCCCAGGCTCGGCACCCAGCTCTCGATATCGTTCATGCGATATTTGCCCAGCCCCATATCGCCGGTCGAGGTTTCGACCACCTGATATGGTATCTCGAGCGCAGCCAGCAGGCTTTCGGCCAGCCCGAGCAGCTTCGCGTGCCACTCGACCGAGACAGCGTCGTCGGCTTCGCAAATCACATATTGCTCGACCTTGATGAACTGGTGGACGCGCAGCAGCCCGCGAACGTCCTTGCCGGCGCTGCCCGCCTCGCGCCGAAAGCAGGGCGAATAGCCCGCGTAGAGAATCGGCAGCTTGTCGGGCTCGAGAATCTCGCCCGAATGAAGCGAGGTCAGCGCGACCTCGGCCGTCCCGGCCAACCACAGATCGTCATTGCCAAGCTCGTAGGTCTCTTCCTTGTGGCCGGGAAATTGCCCCTGGTTGAGGAAGGCCTGCTCGCGCGCCAGAGCCGGCACGGTGATCGGCGTGAATCCGGCATTGGCGATCGTCTCCAGCGCCCAGGCCATCAATTTCGCCTCAAGCAAGGCGAGCCGCCCCTTGAGGCAATAAGTGCGCGAGCCGGAAACCTGCGTGATCCGCGACAGTTCCGCCCAGCCATTCTGCTCGATTAGCGCAACATGGTCGAGCGGCTCGAACCCGAATTCGGGCAGCGCGCCTTCGGTGCGGACGACCGTATTGGCGCTTTCGTCGGGACCGACCGGCGCTCCCTCCCACGGAATCCCCGGAAGCCTTAGCATCAACCCCTTGAGCTCGGTTTCCCGCTCGTCGAGCCTGGTCTCGAGCTCGCCGGCATCGGCGCCGGCTTTCTTCGCCGCGGCGCCGAGCTCGGCTTTCTCTTCGGGCGAAGCGCTCTGAAACCGGGCGCTGACCGCATTGCGCGTGGCGCGCAGGCTTTCGATCTCGGTCTTGAGGCCGCGCACCTCCCCCTCGAGCGACAGCAGCGCATCGAGATCGATGGCGACGCCCTTGTCGCGGATGGCGCGTTCGACCGCCTCGCGGTTGGCCTTGACGAATTCGATGCCCAGCATGGGCTCGGGCGATGCGCGAATTGCACCGCCGAGGCAAGTTGCCTAACGGGCCGCGATGCCCTCAGGTCTCATTGCGCTGCTCGACGACGTCGCCGCCATCGCCAAGCTGGCTGCGTCTTCGATCGACGATGTCGCCGCCGCTGCCGGCAAGGCCGGGACCAAGGCGGCAGGCGTCGTCATCGACGATACCGCGGTCACGCCGCGCTACGTGACCGGCCTGTCGCCCGACCGCGAGCTGCCGATTATCACCAAGATCACGATTGGCAGCCTCAAGAACAAATTGCTCATCATCCTGCCGGTGGCGCTGCTGTTGGCCGCGCTCGCGCCGTGGGCCATCACGCCGTTGCTGATGATCGGCGGTACCTATCTGGCCTTCGAAGCGACCGAGAAGATCGTCGAGGTCGTCACCGGTGACCATCACGCCGAGAAGGAATTGCTGGAAGCCGACACACCGGCCGAGCTCGAAGCCCGCCAGGTTTCGGGCGCCATCCGGACCGATTTCATCCTGTCCGCCGAGATCATGGCGATTGCTTTGGCCAGCATCGAGGCGATGAGCATCGCCATGCAGGCCGGGGCGCTGGTGCTGGTCGCCATCGCCATCACCTTTGGCGTCTACGGGGTCGTCGCGATCATCGTGAAGCTCGACGATATCGGCCTCCATTTGGCCGAACGCCGCGCCGCCGTCACGCGGGCGATCGGCCGCGGGCTGGTCGAAGGCGTCCCCAAATTGTTGACGTCCTTATCCGCCATCGGCACCGCGGCGATGCTATGGGTCGGCGGCGGCATCCTCCTTCACGGTATCGAAGACCTCGGACTCGAGCGCTTCCCCCACGCGGTCGAGGATGTGGCGGCGACCATCGCCCATCAGTTCGGCCCGTTGAAGCCGATCATGGACTGGTTCGCCAACGCCATTGCCGCCGCGATCGTCGGGCTGCTGATCGGCATCGTCATGGTCGTCATCGTCCGCCAGTTCACCAGTCACCCGGAAGAGCTGATCGTCGACTGATCGCCCAGTCGCGATACAATCAGTCGAAGTGCAGCCGGCGGTAGCTGCCCCGGAAATAAAGCAAGGGGTCGAGCGACGGGTCGAAGCTCGCCTTGAGCACGTGGCCGATAACGATGTGATGGTCGCCGCCGTCGTGAACCGCGTGGCGCTCGCACTCGAAGACGCTCAGCGAATCGCCGAGTACCGGCGCGCCAAATTCCCCCAGCGACCAGTCGTTGGGGCCGAACCGGTCTTGGTCGCGGGTCGAAAAGCGGATCGAGGCGGGCTGCTGGCCGGTCTGGAGGACGTTGACCGCGAAGTGGCTTGCGGCCGTCAACGCCGGTGCGCTCGCTGCGGACTTGTGGACGTTGACCAGCAGCAATGGCGGATCGAGCGACACCGAAGTGAAGCTGTTGGCGGTGATCCCAAACGGGCAGCCGCCTTCGTCAAAGCAGGTGACGACGGTGACGCCGGTGGCAAAGCAGCCGAGCGCGTCGCGCAGCGTCCGCGGGTCGGAACCGGTGCGATATTCGCTGGTGATCGGGGGATCGGCCATGGCCCCGATATACAGCGGCGGGCTTCGCAATCCACCGTGTCGTCGGGCCGAGTCTCGCCATTGTCACGGTGCTGAAAATCGCCTGCCATTTATTGCCGTTACGACTTGTCCGGTCACTTTCAAGGAGCCGCGACGATGCCCATTGGTCCTTCCACTTCCGTCAGTCCGTACCTCGTTTCCCCAGAGCCCAACGTCCGCTTCGTGTCGGTGCTGACGACCGGCGATCCAATCCCCGGAGCGCCGGTGTTCGGCGGCATTCCCGACGGCATCGGTGCGTTCGACAATGGCAACGGCACGATCACCGTGCTGGTCAACCACGAATATGGGGCGACCGTCGGCCTCGTCCGCGATCATGGTTCGATCGGCGCCTACATCGACCGGCTGGTGATCGACAAGGCGACGCTGGCAGTGGTCTCCGGCGACGACGCGATCCAGACGGTCAAGCTGTGGAATGACGCCACCGACAGCTACTTCACCGGCACCACCGCCTTCGCCCGCTTCTGTTCGGGCGACCTCGCCGACATTAGCGCTTTTTACAATTCCGCAACCGGGCTTGGCACCCAGGTGCGCATTTACGCGACCGGCGAAGAATCCGGCCCCGAAGGTCGCGCCGTCGCGACGATTGTCAGCGGCGCCAATCTTGGCACCGCCTACGAGCTGCCGTTCCTCGGCAACATGTCGTACGAAAATGTGACCGCCAACCCGTTTGCCCAGGACAAGACCATCGTCGCGATGACCGACGACGGCACCAACGGCCAGGTCTATCTCTACATCGGCACCAAGACCGCGGTCGGGACCGACATCGACAAGGCCGGCCTGACCAACGGCCAGGTGTTCGGGATCGAAGTCGCCGGCACCATCGACGAAACCAACGGCACGCCGGTCAACGGCACCTTCACGCTTCAGGAAATCGGTGACAGCGGCAACGTCAGCAATCTGACCGGCGCCCAGATCGACGCCGACAGCGAGGCGCAGGGCGTCACCAGCTTCCTTCGTCCGGAGGACAGCGCGTGGGACCCCGATCATCCCAATGTGCTCTATTTCACGACCACCAACAGCTTCACTGGCAACTCGCGCCTCTATCAGCTGACCTTTACCGATATCACCCATCCGGAACTGGGCGGAACCATCGTTGCGGTCCTCGACGGCACCGAGGGCCAACGAATGTTCGACAATCTCACCGTCGCCAATGGCCGGGTCATCCTGCAGGAGGATCCCGGCAACCAGACCCACGTCGCCAAGGTCTGGGAATATGTCATTGCCACCGATACGCTGAACCAGATCGCGCAGTTCGACCCGGCCCATTTCACTCCAGGAGTCCCCGGTTTCATCACCCAGGACGAAGAAAGCTCGGGCGTGCTCGATGTTACCGCCATGCTCGGCGATGCCGACACCCGCGCCTATCTGCTCGACGCGCAGCTCCACACTCCGACCGGCAATCCGGCGACCGTCGAGCCCGGCCAGCTGCTGGTTATGTATGTCGACACCCCGGTGCTGACTGGCGGCAACGGCGCTGACAATCTGTTTGGCAGCGCGGCCGCGGAAACCCTTCGCGGCTTTAACGGCGAGGATTCGTTGCGCGCCGGCTCGGGCGTCGACCAGCTCTACGGCGGCAACGGCAACGACCGGCTCGACGCCGGCGCCGGCAACGACCAGCTCTATGGCGACAATGGCGACGACCGGCTCACTGGTGGCCTCGGCAACGACTGGCTCGCCGGCGGCCGCGGCAGCGACATCTTCTTCTTCGACAATCTCGCCGGCAACACCGGCAACGACCACATCACCGACTTCGGCGGTGGTGACCGGCTGTTCCTGACCCAGCGGCTCGCCGACCTCGATGCCAATAAT
>JBDSBX010000009.1:0-3393 GCA_039921365.1 Sphingomicrobium sp.
GATTGGTTTTCTGACCCATTAGGCTTCTTCCTGCTCGCGAACGACGACGCGAATTTGGCTGAACGGCTTGACGATCCGGCTCGAACGGCCGCGCGCGCGGGTCGCGAACCGCTTCAACGAGATCGACTTGCCGACGCTGGCTTCGGCGACGACCAGAGCGTCGACGTCGAGGTTGTGGTTGTTCTCGGCATTGGCGACCGCCGACGCCAGCACCTTGGCGACGTCATGGGCCATCGCCTTGGGCGAGAACTTCAGGATGTTGAGCGCTTCCCCGACCTTGCGGCCGCGGATCAGCCCAGCAACCAGGTTGAGCTTCTGCGCCGAACCACGAATGGTGTTGCCAATGGCCAGCGCTTCCTTGTCGCCGACCTTGCGCGGGGATGCGGTCTTGCCCATCAGCGCTTGCCCTTGCGATCGGCGGCGTGGCCGGGGAAATACCGCGTCGGCGCAAACTCGCCGAGCTTCATGCCGACCATGTCCTCATTGACCGACACAGGCACGAACTTGCGACCGTTGTAGACATTGAAGGTCAGGCCGACGAACTGCGGCAGGATCGTCGAGCGGCGCGACCAGGTCTTGATCGGCGAGCGCTTGCTTGCGTCCTGCGCGGCTTCCGCTTTCTTTAAGAGCGAAAGCTCGACGAACGGACCTTTCCAGACGGAGCGAGCCATTATTTCTTCCTCGCGTGGCGCGACCGGATGATCATCTTGTCGGTCGACTTGTTGTGACGGGTGCGGGCACCCTTGGTCGGCTTGCCCCATGGGGTCACCGGGTGGCGGCCGCCCGAGGTGCGGCCTTCGCCGCCGCCGTGCGGGTGATCGACCGGGTTCTTGGCGACGCCGCGGGTCAGCGGGCGACGGCCGGCCCAGCGGGTGCGGCCCGCCTTGGCCAGCGTCTGGTTGCCATTGTCGGGGTTCGACACCGCGCCGACGGTCGCCATGCAGTCCGAACGGACATAGCGCTGCTCGCCCGAATTGAGGCGGACGATGACCATGCCGCGGTCGCGGCCGACGACCTGGACATAAGTGCCGGCGGCGCGGGCGATCTGGCCGCCCTTGCCGGGCTTGAGCTCGACGTTGTGGACGATGGTGCCAACCGGCATCTGGCCGACTTCCATCGCATTGCCGGGCTTCACATCGACTTTCTTGCCAGCGACCACCTTGTCGCCCGGCGCCAGGCGCTGCGGCGCGATGATGTACGACTGCTCGCCGCCCTCGTAAGTGACGAGCGCGATGAAGGCCGAGCGGTTGGGATCATATTCGAGCCGCTCGACGGTGCCGGTGACGTCCCACGTGCGGCGCTTGAAATCGATGATCCGATAGCGCTGCTTGTGCCCGCCGCCGATGCCGCGCGAAGTCACGTGGCCGTTGTTGTTGCGGCCGCCCGACTTGGTCTTGCCTTCGGTCAGCCGCTTGACCGGCTTGCCCTTCCACAGGCTGGCGCGGTCGACCAGGATGAGCCCGCGGCGAGCGGGCGACGTCGGCTTATATTGCTTGAGCGCCATTACGCTTTCGCCCCTTCGGTAATGTCGATCGACTGGCCGTCGGCGAGAGTGACGATGGCCTTTTTGACGTCCGACCGAGTGTAGGGCTTGCCCTTCCAGCGCTTCGACTTGCCCTTGGTGATCATGGTGTTGACGCCAACGACGCTGACTCCGAACAAGGCTTCGACCGCCGCCTTGATCTCAGGCTTCGAGGCGCCTTGGGCGACCTTGAAGACGACCGCGTTATGGTCTGAAAGCATGGTCGACTTCTCGGTGATGTGCGGCGCCAGCACGACGTCATAGTGGCGGATGTCGATCGCCGCTGATTGCTTCTTAGCCATTGAAACGCGCCTCCAGCTTCTCGACCGCGGCGCGGGTCAAGACCAGCGTCTCATGGCGCATGATGTCGTAGACATTGGCGCCGACTGCCGGCATCAAATTAATCTCTCCAAGGTTCGACGAAGCGCGGGCGAAGCCGACGTTCAGCGCGTCGCCGTCCATCACCAGCGCGGTCCTGCCGAAGCCCAATTTGCCGAGCTTCTCGCGCAGCTCGCGGGTCTTACCGTCCTTGAGATCGAGATTGTCGATGACCACCAGCTGGCCGCCCATCGCCTTCGACGACAGCGCCATCCGCAGGCCGAGCGCGCGGATCTTCTTGTTGAGGCTCGACACGAAAATGCGGGCGCGCGGGCCATGGGCCTTGCCGCCGCCGACAAAGATCGGAGCGCGGCGATCGCCGTGGCGGGCGGTACCGCCGCCCTTCTGCTTGCCGAATTTCTTGCCGGTGCGATTGACTTCGCTGCGTTCACGCGCGGCGCGGGCCGGGCCGCGACGGTTGGTGAGCTGCCAGGTGACGACGCGGTGGAGGATATCCGCCCGCGGCTCGACACCGAAAATGGCATCGTCGAGAGTGATGTCCCCGCCGGCTTTCGCGTCCAGGGTTTGAACCTTGACCTTCATCGCCTAGCTTTCCTTGCTGTCATCAACGGCGGGAGCGGACTTGTCGCTCTCCGCCGCGTCGGCTTTTTGATTGTCGGCGGACTGGGCGGCGGCCTCGGCGTCCGCTTCGGCGGCGGCGTCGGCTTGCGCCTCGGCGGCAGCGCCCGCTTCCTGCTCGGCGGCGATCGCCGCGACTTCGTCATCACCCGGGAGCGCCGGAATTTCGTGGACCGCGGCATCGTCGACCAGGCCCGCGGGGGCGGCCTCCTCGACCGGCTGGTTCTTGCTGACTAGGCCCGCCGGGTACGGCACGCCGTCGTGGCGCGGCAATTTGATCGCATCTTCGACCGTCAGCCAGCCGCCCTTGGAGCCGGGGACCGATCCTTTGATGAAGAGCAGCCCGCGAACCGGGTCGGTGCGGACCACTTCGAGGTTCTGCTGGGTGCGGTTGCGGGCGCCCATATGGCCCGCCATCTTCTTGTTTTTGAAAACCTTGCCCGGATCCTGGCGCTGTCCAGTCGAGCCGTGCGAACGGTGCGAGACCGAAACACCGTGGGTAGCGCGCAGGCCCTTGAAGCCCCAGCGCTTCATCGCCCCGGCGAAACCCTTGCCCTGGGTGACGCCGCAGACGTCGACCAATTGGCCGGCGACGAAATGGTCGGCGCTGATGGTCGCGCCGACATCTAGCAGGGCGTCCTCGGCGACTCGGAACTCGACCAGCTTCGACTTGGGCTCGACCTTGGCTAAGCCGAACGCGGCCCGCTGCGGCTTGGCGACGTTCTTCGGCTTGGCCTTGCCGGCACCGAGTTGGACAGCCGTATAGCCGTCGCGCTCGGTCTCACGGCGGGCGACGACTTGCAGTTCTTCCAATTGGAGAACTGTGACAGGCACATGCCGGCCATCCGCCTGAAACAGGCGGGTCATGCCGACTTTCCTTGCGATCACGCCAGTGCGCACGATCAAACTCCCAA
>JBDSBX010000010.1:0-2569 GCA_039921365.1 Sphingomicrobium sp.
ACGCGGGCCGGTCAGCAACGGCAAGCGAGTGACTTCGGCGCATCAGTCGATGACCTTCTCGCGGCGCATGCTGCTGACCGGCGGCGCCCAGGTCGCGGTCGGGGCGGTGCTGATCGGCCGCCTCGGCTGGCTGTCGGTGGCCGAGAACGAGCATTACCAATTGCTCTCCGAAAGCAATCGCGTGCAGCTGATCATCGTCCCGCCGCGGCGCGGCTGGGTGGTCGACCGCCGCGGCAAGCCGATCGCCATCAACCGCAGCGATTTTCGGGTCGACCTGATCCCCGAACAGATCGAGGACTTCGAACGGACGCTGAAGACGCTGGCCCAATTGCTCGACCTCAGCGTCGACGACGTCGACCGCATCCTCAAGGATATGAAGGCGGCCCGTGGCTATCAGCCGGTCCAGGTCGCCGAGAACATCCCGTACGAGAATTATGCCAAGGTGGTGGTTCGGCTGCCCGAGCTGCCGGGCGTGCAGCCGATGCGCGGCTTCTCACGCTTCTATCCCGACGGGCCGGCGGTCGCGCATCTGGTCGGCTATGTCGGCGCCGCCTCGGCCAGGGACTATGAGCGCGACAAGAACCCGTTGCTGATTACACCGGGGTTCAAGATCGGCAAGGAAGGTCTGGAAAAGACGCTCGAAGACAGGCTTCGCGGGACTCCGGGCGGACAGCGCGTCGAGTTGACCGCGCGCGGCAAACTGGTCCGCGATCTCGAGCCCAAGCCCGACCGCAGCGGTGCCACCGTCCAGCTAACGATCGAGCAGGGGCTCCAGCAATTTGCGGCGCGGCGAATGGGCGACCAATCGGGGGCGCTGGTCGCGATGGACGTGGCTAGCGGTGACCTGCTGGCCTTTGTGTCCATGCCTGCATTCGACCCGAACAGCTTCAGCAGCGGCATTGGCCGGACCGAATGGCGGACGTTGTCCGAGAACGATCATATTCCGCTGCTCAACAAGGTCACGCAAGGCCTCTATCCGTCCGGATCGACGATTAAGCCGGCGATGGCGCTGGCCTTCCTGAAGCAGGGCATCGATCCTAAGCGACGAGTCCATTGTCCGGGTGGGGTGAGAATTGGCAATCGCTACTTCCGGTGCGACGCGGTCCACGGGTCGATGGATATGCATGCAGCGATCGAACGCAGCTGCAACACCTATTTCTGGACTATCGGCCTCGCCACCGACCCTGGGCAGACGACCGAAATGGTTCAGTATCTGGGCTATGGCCAGGAATTCGATTTGCCGTTCCCGAGCCAGCGCTTCGGCACGATGCCGAGCCCGGAATGGCTGCGCAAAAAGTATAAGCGCGAATGGCAGGGCTATGACACGGCCAATACCTCGATTGGCCAGGGCTACGTCCTGGTCAATCCGATTCAGCTGGCGGTCATGCCGGCGCGACTGGCGTCGGGTAAGCTGCTTGAGCCGCGCCTGCTAATGGCCGGCGAGCGAAAGCCGATTAAAGACCTCGACGTCGATCCGGCCCATCTCGCGATTGTCCGGAAGGCCATGTCTGCAGTGGTCAACGAGCACGGCACCGGAGTCGGCTCGAAGCTTCCGCTGGACGGCATCCTGATGGCCGGCAAGACGGGCACCGCCCAGGTGTTCAAGCTCGGCAGCCGCGGCCATCAATCGAACTGGGCGCTTCGCGACCATGCGCTGTTTGTTGCCTTTGCGCCTGCCGACAAGCCGCGGTTCGCCATCGGCTGCATCATCGAGCACGGCGGTTTCGGCGCTTCGGCCGCGGCGCCGATCGTGCGCGACACGATGACCTATTTGTTCGACCCGCAGAAGGCGATGGACGCCCTCACCCCCCTCGAGAAGCAATGGGGCGGGACGCTCGCCGAGCGCAATGCCCGCCAGGCCGAGCAATTCAGAGCCCTCGCCGCTGCCAAGTTGACGCGAACCGCATGATTTCCGCATGATTTCCGCATGATCTCCTCCGCGATCATCCCGCAGCCGCTGGCCAAGCTGCCGTGGCGGCTGATCTTCCTGGTCGCCGGCATCGCCATGATCGGCCTGATGACGCTCTATTCGGCGGCCGGCGGCTCGATCCGCCCGTGGGCGCTGAAGCAGGCGATTACCTTTTTGACCTTCCTGACCATCGCGATGGCGATGTCGTGGGTACGGGAATCGACCATCAAGAGCCTCGCCTTCCCGCTCTATGCCGCAGTGCTGGTGATGCTGATCCTGGTCGAGCTGCTCGGCTTCGTCACCAAGGGCGCGCAGCGCTGGCTCGACATCGGTTTCATCCGCCTCCAGCCGAGCGAATTCATGAAGCCGGCGATCGTCCTGGTGCTGGCCCGCTTCTACGATTTGCTGCCGGCCGGCGATATCCGCAAGTGGCGCGCGATCTGGCCGGCGGCGGCACTGATTGGCGTGCCCGCGGTGCTGATCCTGGTCCAGCCCGATCTTGGCACCTGCATGATGGTGGTGCTCGGGGGCATCGCCGTGATGTTCGTCGCCGGCGTGCCGATGCGCCTGTTTCTCGGCGGCGCGGCGGCCGTCGCTGTGGCGGCGCCGGTCGCGTTCAGCATGATGCATGATTACCAGCGCAAGCGGGTCTTCATCTTC
>JBDSBX010000011.1:0-3402 GCA_039921365.1 Sphingomicrobium sp.
CCTCGGGATTATTGTTGTTGCCGCGGCGGCTGCCACCACGATTGCTCTGATTCCTTGGCATTTGAACGACTCTCCTGATGTCTAAGTGTCTGGCGTCTATACGCTTGAAAGCGTTGAACGTTTCGACCGTCGAGGTGAGGGGAGCCGAGAGCAAGGCAGGGTCATCAGACTTGTTCGAGCAAGGTCTCCGCGCTGGAGGCATTATACTCGCCCGGAGCCTCGACATTGAGGGTCTCGACGACGCCGTCGTTTACCACCATCGAATAACGCTGGCTGCGTTTGCCCATGCCGAATTTGCTGCCGTCCATGGTCAGCCCGACCGCTTCGGCGAAGTCGCCATTGCCGTCGGCGAGCATGGTGATGTCGGCCGAACCGTCGCTCTCGTTCCACGCGCTCATGACGAATGCATCGTTGACCGAAATTCCGGCGATCTCATCGATCCCCTTGGCTTTGAGCTCGCCGGCCTTGTCGACGAAGGAGGGCAGGTGGCGGGCCGAGCAGGTCGGCGTGAACGCACCCGGCACCGCGAACAAGGCGACGCGTTTGCCCGCGAAATACTGAGTGCTGGTCGTCGGCTGCGGGCCGTCAGGGGTGGCAATTGCCAACGGAACGTCGGGAATGCGGTCACCGACTGCAATGCTCATGGGAAATTCTCCTGCTTCTGGGACAAGGCGCCAGATAGGGACGGCGAGGGCGCTCCTCAAGTCTTGCCCCCAACTCAACGCAAGGCCATGCTTCGACCCATGGATGAGCCGCGTTTTCTGTCCGGCAAGCTTCTCCTGGCGATGCCGGGGATGGCCGATCCGCGGTTCGAGCGGGCGGTGATCGCATTGTGCGTCCATGACGAAAATGGCGCGGTCGGCGTCGGCATCGGCCACCAGCGCTCGGGCCTGCGCTTTCGCGCCCTGCTCGACCAGCTCGGCATCGATCCCGGCAAAGCGCCCGACGCCCCCGTCCACCATGGCGGGCCGGTCGAGCCCGGGCGCGGCTTCATTCTCCACTCGACCGACTGGGGCGGACAGGACACGCTGAACGTCGCGGGCTTGCGAGGCGAGCTGTGCGCGATGACCGGGACGACCGACGTGCTCAAAGCGATCGCCGAGGGCCGCGGCCCGTCGCAATGGGTCGCGTCCCTCGGCTACGCCGGCTGGGGCGAGGCGCAGCTCGAGGAAGAGATGACCCGCCACGGCTGGTTCGCCGCCGAGGGCGATCCGGCGATCCTGTTCGACATTCCGACCGACGAGCGCTGGGCGGCCGCTTTTAAGTCGCAAGGTGTCGACCCCCGCTTGCTGTCGAGCGAGACCGGCGCAGCCTGAATCAACATATAAAGAATTCTTTATATTTGCCTTGGCGCCGTTGTCGGGCTAGGGGCGGCGCACCGGCGCGCGGCATGTTTCATCATGCTCGGCCACCTCTTTTAATGCGGAGCACCACGTGGCGACCAAGGTTGAAACCCGATTCACCGACTATGTCGTACAGGACATTTCGCTCGCCGATTTCGGCCGCAAGGAAATCGAGATCGCCGAAACCGAAATGCCGGGACTGATGTCATTGCGCGAGGAATTCGGTGCGGCCAAGCCGTTGACCGGCGCCCGCATCACCGGCTCGCTCCACATGACCATCCAGACCGCGGTTCTGATCGAGACTCTGACGGCGTTGGGCGCCGAAGTCCGCTGGGCCTCGTGCAACATCTTTTCGACCCAAGATCATGCAGCAGCGGCGATCGCCGCCACCGGCGTTCCGGTGTTCGCCATCAAGGGCGAGACGCTCGAGGAATATTGGGACTATGCCGCCCGCATCTTCGATTGGGGCCAAGAGGGCGATCCGCACCAGACCTGCAATCTGATCCTCGACGACGGCGGCGATGCGACGATGTTCGCGCTGTGGGGCGCGCGGGTCGAGGCGGGCGAGGAACTGTTCGCGCCGTCCAATGAAGAAGAAGAGATTTTCGCCATGACCCTGAAGCGGTTCCTCAAGGAGCGGCCGGGTTATCTGACCAAGACTGTCGCTGCCATCAAGGGCGTGTCCGAAGAAACGACCACCGGCGTTCACCGGCTCTATGATCTAGCCAAGAAGGGCAAGCTGCCGTTCCCGGCGATCAACGTCAACGACAGCGTCACCAAGTCGAAATTCGACAACCTCTACGGCTGCAAGGAAAGCTTGGTCGACGCCATTCGCCGCGGGACCGATGTCATGCTGGCCGGCAAGATTGCCGCCGTCGCCGGCTTCGGCGATGTCGGCAAGGGCTCGGCAGCGTCGCTCCGCAACGGCGGCGCGCGGGTGCTGGTCACCGAGGTCGACCCGATCTGCGCGCTGCAGGCGGCAATGGAAGGCTTTGAAGTCGTGACGATGGAGGAGGCCGCCACTCGCGCCGATATCTTCGTCACCGCGACTGGCAACATGGACGTCATCACGCTCGATCACATGCGGGCGATGAAGAACATGGCGATCGTCTGCAACATCGGTCACTTCGACAGCGAGATCCAGATCGGCGCGCTGGCCAATTTCAAATGGACCGAGATCAAGCCCCAGGTCGACCAGATCGAATTCCCCGATGGCAAGAAGATCATCGTCCTGTCCAAGGGGCGCCTAGTCAACCTCGGCAATGCCACCGGGCATCCGAGCTTCGTGATGTCGTCGAGCTTTTCCAACCAGGTGCTGGCGCAGATCGAGCTGTGGACCGGCCGCGACAAGTATCAGAACCAAGTCTACGTGCTGCCCAAGCACCTCGACGAAAAGGTCGCCCAGCTCCACCTCGGCAAGCTTGGGGTCAAGTTGACCAAGCTTAGCGACCAGCAGGCGGCCTACATCGGCGTCTCAGTCGATGGCCCGTTCAAGCCCGAGCATTACCGCTATTGATTTGACCACACCGGCGAAGGAATAAGACCGGATGCGCCTCAAGCAGCCGTTCCTCAAACTGCCGATCCGCTTCGATGCGGATGCGCTCGCGGCTGAAGTCCAGGCCTTGCCCAAATCTGCCTGGACACCGCACCCGACCGGCTATCTCGGCAACGAGGCGGTCCGGCTCGTCACTCCGGCGGGCGGGGACAATGACGCGATTGCTGGCCCAATGGCCGGGACCGACAACCTCGAGCGTTGCGACTATGTGCGCCAGATCATGGCTGAAATTGGCGGCGTTTGGGGCCGCAGCCGATTCATGGGACTGGCGCCCGGGCGCGAAGTCCCCCCGCACATCGACATTAATTACTATTGGCGGACGCATCTGCGGATACACATTCCGGTCATTACCAATCCCGGCGTGCTGTTCACCTGTGGCGACGAGACAGTTCACATGGCGGCCGGCGAGTGCTGGGTGTTCGACAGCTTTCTTCGCCATGACGTCCAGAACAAGGGTGATGCCCAACGCATCCACCTCGTGCTCGACACGGTGGGCGGCGGAAT
>JBDSBX010000012.1:0-5716 GCA_039921365.1 Sphingomicrobium sp.
GCGGTCGGCCGCGACCGGTTCGATGCGTTTCTCAAAGGCTGGTTCGAGCGGCACAAGTCCCAGCCGGTCACCTCGGCGATCTTCCTCGCCGACCTCCGCCAGCACCTCGTCAAGGGAGACCAGGCGCCGGAGCAGAAGCTGATGCTTGACCAATGGGTCTATCAGCCCGGCATTCCCGCCAACATGATGAAACCGGACCCCCAGGCGTTTGCCGGGGTCGATCGCGCGGTGATTACGCTCGCCGGCGGTGCCGCCCCCGATGCCGGCGCCTGGTCGCGGTGGAACACCGACGAGCGGCTGCGCTTCCTCAACACGCTGCCGCGCACACAAGCCAAGGCGCAGCTGGATGCTCTGAACAATGCTTTCGGCCTCAACGGCACCCGCAATATGGAGGTGCGCTTCGCCTGGCTCGAACTGGCGGTCGCCAACCGCTACGACCCGGCGCTGCCGTCGCTCGAGGAATTCCTGCTCGGCAACGGCCGCGGCAAGTTCGTCAAGCCGCTGATCAAGGCGCTGGCGGCGGATGCTGGCTGGGGCCGGCCGATCGCGGTTCGGATTTATGCCAAATCGCGGGCGCTTTACCACCCGCTGGTGACCCGCGAGCTCGACGAATTGAAGCTCGGGCAATGAACATTTTGCCAGCTCTCCCTTAACCGGCCTTAAACGCTCTTTCGTTACCCGGTTCGTCGGACCTCAAACGGCAGGCTGGATGTACGAAGCTCCTGATCGCTACAAGCGGATGATTTCGGCGCGCCTCCCGGGCGGCGAATCGCTTGGCTTGACCAATCGCGAAGGCGATGGCGAAAGCTCGCCGTTGCGCGACGTCCAGCTGATCTCCCGCGCCCAGCTCGCGCCATTCTTCGCTGCCGCCAACATCTTTGCCGCGCTAATGATGGTCGCCATCCTGTCGGGCGAGGTCGCCGCGCAATGGTTGCTGCCGTGGTTCGGCGCGGTCGGCATCGTCAATCTCGTCGCGATGCAGATTGCCCGCACTCAGGCGATCACCCACGTCGGCCGCTCGGGCCACCAGGTGCCGCAATGGCGGATGATCGGCGACGTCACTTTGCGCGCGATCCTGTGGATCAGCCTGCCGCTTTACATGTTCCCGTGGCTCGCGCCCGGCACTCAGGTGATTGCCGCCTCGATCATGGCCGGTCTCGGCATCGGCGCCCTTGGGCTGGTGGTCGTCCCGCCGTGCGTCACAGCCTGGATGTCGGCATTCACCGGCGGCATCTGCGCCGCTTTGCTGATCGGTCGTCACAGCATCCCGTTTCCGCACATGCTTTCGATCCTGTTCACCTTGGGCGTTGCCATTTTTGGCGTGCTCGCGGTGGCCCGCTGGGCGTTCCACCAATTGAAGACCAACGCCGATTGCGGTTCGCAAAGCGAAAGCGCCAGCTTGCTCCTCCAGGAATATGAACAGCGCGGCGTCGGCTGGCTGTGGCAGGTCGATGCCGACAATCGCTGCACCTACATTTCCTCGCGGATGACGGCGCTGCTCGGCCGCCCGGCGAGCCAGCTGATCGGCCACTCGATGCCGTCGCTGCTCGGCGGCAGTGCCGAGCTTGGCCGGCTGCTGCTTGAGCGGCAGCCGTTCAATTCGCTCGAAATGGAATTGAAAACGGCGCGCGGGCAGCGCTGGATCTCGATTGCCGGCGACCCGATCATTGATACCGCTGGTCGCTTCGAAGGTTTCCGCGGGGTCGGCTCGGATATCACCGAAATCCGCCAGACCCAGGAGCGGCTGACTCATCTCGCCAATGTCGACGTCCTCTCCGGCCTGCCTAATCGCGGCCGCGTCCGCCAATTGCTCGGCGAGGCGTTGCGCGCCGCGACCGTCGGCAATGTCCCCTGCGCCATCCTGTTCCTCGACCTCGACGGCTTCAAGCCGGTCAACGACACCTTCGGCCATCCCAAAGGCGACGCCGTGCTTCGCGCGGTCGCCAAGCGGCTGGTCGACGAGGTCGGCAGCGACGGCCATGTCGGCCGCATGGGCGGCGATGAGTTCGCGATCGTCGTGATCGACGCGCAAAGCCGCCGCAACGTCGAAGCCATGGCCGAGCGCATCATTAAGGCGGTCGCCGAGCCCTATATGATCGACCAGACCGAAATCCGCATCGGCGTCTCGATCGGCTGCGCGTTCGGCCCAATCGACGGCGCCACGGTCGACGATCTGATCCTCAAAGCCGACCTTGCGCTCTATGAAGCCAAGGGCGCCGGCCGCGGCATCGCCCGCTATTTCTCGTCGGCGCTGCAATCGGAGCAGGAGGATCGCGTCCGGCTCGAGACCGACCTTCGCGCCGCGATTGTGTCGCACCAGTTCCATTTGAACTTCCAGCCTTTGGTCAACGCCAAGGACCAGAAACTAGTCGGCTTCGAGGCCCTGATCCGCTGGAATCACCCGCAGCGCGGGATGGTCCCACCCAACGTCTTCATCCCGGTCGCCGAGGAGGCCGGACTGATGCCGGTGATCGGCGAGTGGGTGATCGAGGAAGTCTGCCGCGCGGTCGCCACCTGGCCCGAACCGATCACTGTCGCGCTCAACATCAGCCCCAAGCAAATCATCCTCGCGGGTCTGCCCAATACCGTCAGCGAAGCGCTCGCCCGCCACAAGGTCCCCGGCAACCGCATCGAGCTCGAGGTCACCGAAGGCGTGTTCCTTGGCGACAACGGGACCACGCTCGACGTCCTCAAGCGCCTGCGCGCATTGGGCGTCGGCATTGCCCTCGACGACTTCGGCACCGGCTATTCGTCGATCGGCTATCTGAACAAAGCGGTGTTCCACAAATTGAAGATCGACGGCAGCTTCGTTCGCGAAGCCGGCACCCGCCCGGAAAATGTCGCGATCATCCAGTCGATTGTCCAGCTCGCCAAGAGCTTCCGCATGTCGGTCACCGCCGAAGGCGTCGAAACCGCCGAGGATTTCGAGCGCATGCGCGACCTCGGCTGCGACACCATCCAGGGCTATCTGTTCGGCCGGCCTTTGTCCTACGAGCGCGCCAACCAAATGGTCGTCGGCCTCGGCCAAAAACGCCGCGCGGGCTAGTTGCGCCGTTGCTGGCGCGCGACGGCCGGTTCTCCGTTAACTATTTATCCTATTGTTCTTATTCCTAATTTATCGGACATTCGCGCCAGAATCGAGTCGCGTGTGGCGGGGGCTCAACAACGACTGTCACTTGCGATGGACGGACGCGGGCGATCGCGGCGCGCTGAGCAGCCGACCGCCCCGGGGTGGGGGGCGTTATGGGGTACAGCGGCTTTTTCGTGTTCGGCGACAGCCTGGTTGATTCGGGCAATGCGCTAAAGCTCGCTCAATGGTACGGGTCGCTGCCTTTCACCGACCTTCCCGAAGGCGCTCCGACGGCAAGCCTGGGCTATTTCCAGGGCCGCTTTTCGGACGGCTATAACTTCGCCGACTTGCTCGCCAACAAGACGATTGGGGTCGTCACCAAGCCGATCTTCCCCTATTTCTACGAAGACCCCTGGCTGGGAGTCAAAATCGCTCCGCTGACGTCGGATCCCACCGGAAACAATTTGAATTTCGCCTATGGCGGCGCTCAGATTCGCCAAGGCAACGAGGTTGTGCCCGACCTCGACGGCCAGACCGACGCTTTTCGCCACGCGGTCGATGGCAATGCCGATCCGGGCGCTCTCTATTTGGTCACCATGGGCGGCAACGACGTTCGCAGCCTCGCACCCGCGGATAGCGCCCCGGTCGCTCTGGCATCGGCCCATTCGACGCTCGATACGGCCGCCGCCAGGCTCCTGACCGAATTGAGCCAATTGATCGACATCGGCGTGCACAACATCCTGATCACCGGCGTTCCGGATGTCGGCCTGATCCCGAAATATGATGTCGATGGCAATCTGCTGCTCGATTTAACCGAGCTCTCGCGCAGTGCGGCGGCGACTGAATATTCGATCTATCTCGACACCCTGATCCGCACCGAGGTGGTGCCGGCGCTGCAAGCCCTCGGCGCAACCGTGACTTACGTGCCGTTGATGGATTATGTCGATGCATCCGGCAATCTGGTCACCGGCGCGCTCTACGCAAATCTGCCTACCATCGCCGCGCTCCACGGTCTCACCGTCGACGAGCTGTCGGGCAATCTGCTCGAATATCAGAACCTTTTGTTCTTCGACCAGGTGCATCCGAACGCCCAGGCCAACGCGCTACTCGCCGCCTACATGAACGCGCGGCTGACGGGGACACCGTGGCTTGAAACCCTGCCGCTGACGGGCGCCGACGTCGATTACCGAACGACCGCCAGCATCGCCGTGACGGGCGAGGTCGACAAGCTGGTGGTCTCGCTCGTCGCCGGCACCACCTACACCATCGAAATGCTTGGAATCAGTTCGCTCGGCACCCCTGGCAGCCTCGGTGATCCGTCGCTTCGCCTGCTTGGACCAAGCGGCGCGCTGTTCGGTTCGAACGCCGACAGCGGCGCGGGTTTCGATGCGACTCTGACCTTCACCGGGGCGACCAGCGGCAGTTATACGGTCGAGCTTTCCGCAACCGGGATCTTGACCGGATCCTATGCTTTCCAGGCCGCGGTGGTCGGTGGCGCGGCGATGCAATCGGGCAATAGCTACACCGTCAACAACGCTTTGACTTTGGTGCTTGAGGGAGCCGGCGGCGTCGGCCAGGATATCGTCAAGGCCAGCGTCAGCTATGCGCTCAGCGCGGGCAGCGAAATCGAGCAGCTGTCGACCACCAATGCCAAGGGCAAAACCGCGATCAACCTTACCGGCAACGAGTTCAGCCAGACCATCATCGGCAACGCCGGCGACAACGTCATCGAAGGTAAGGCGGGTGCCGACATTCTGACTGGAGGCGCGGGCCGGGACACGTTCGTCCTCAGCAATTCGGCGATCACCAGTCCAGGCGCCGCCAATATCGACCGCATCACCGACTACGGGTCGAGCGACGTCGTCGACATTACCCAAATCCTGAGCGTCGCGGCTGGCACCAACGTCGTCACCGGCGGTTATCTGCGGGTTACGACCACCGGCTTAATTCAGGTCGATATCGACGGCGGCGCGAACAATTGGATCACCCTGAGCAGCATCAATGGCAACAGCGCCGTCGCCGTCCGCTATCTCTCGGGCGGCGCCGTGACCAATCTCTCAATTGCCCGCGTCGCCGAAAGCCAGCTAAGTTCCTTGAGCGCGGCGAATATGAATGGCGTAACGGCTGCTGCGGTCGCCGCGGCGGGACTGATGTCCGTCCCGGCGGCTGCCGAAAGCCCGTCCGGCGAAGACCATGGAAGGTTCGTCTCCGCCGCCGCGTTGCTTACCGGCAACGAGGCTGTAGCCAGCATCCGGGTTGGGGACGGGGCGGCGCGTTCGCCGCTGACTGGCGAAATCCGCGAGCCAGTCGATCAAGCCAGTGCCGCGCACTCAACCGGCATCCCCGGCATGGCTGCGCCTGCGGGGCCCGATGCAAACACGCTCGCCGGCGGCGAGACGCTATCTACGGTGACACTGACCAACCTGCTCGAGGGCACTGGCGCGACCTTGCAAGCCGATTTTGGCGCGAGCCATTCGCTCGTTGCGGCAGCAGTCATGATGCCGTCGGCGGCCATGCTGCAGTCGTTGCGGCCTGGCGATCCAACGGTCGCGGAGGCGACGAGCGAAATTGGGCGCATTGTCGCCGACGCCTTGGGCGGCGCCAATGTCCACGCGATCGATGCCTTGCTGGACGCCATGACGGGTC
>JBDSBX010000013.1:0-4938 GCA_039921365.1 Sphingomicrobium sp.
TGCCAGTTGCGGATTCACGCGAGCCGATGCGACGCCCGAGGCGGGAGCGGACTTGAGGCGGTGGCTGGCGGCCGGGCATCATGGGACCATGGGCTGGATGGAGGAGCGGGCCGAGCAGCGGGCCTCGCCGACCGTGCTGTGGTCCGAGGCGCGCTCGGCGATTGCGCTGGGCATGAGCTACGCGCCGGCGAGCGATCCGCTGGCGCTCGCCGACCAGCCCGCCGTCGGGCGGATCTCCGTCTATGCGCAGGGCGGCGATTACCACAAGACGGTCAAGAAGGCGCTGAAAGCGCTGGCCCGGTTTATCGTCGATCGCTCACCGTCCGAACTCAAGGTGTTCGTCGACACCGCGCCGGTGATGGAAAAGCCGCTCGCCGCCGCCGCCGGCATTGGCTGGCAGGGCAAGCACACCAACCTGGTCAGCCGGGACCATGGCAGCTGGCTGTTCCTCGGCATCATCCTGACCAGCCTCGAACTCAAGCCCGACTTGCCGGAAACCGAGCATTGCGGCAGCTGCACGCGGTGCCTCGACGCGTGCCCGACGCAAGCGTTCGACGGCGCCCGCCGGATCGATGCGCGGCGCTGCATTTCGTACCTGACGATCGAGCATGATGGGCCGATCCCACACGAATTTCGCCAAGCGATGGGCAACCGCATTTATGGCTGCGACGATTGCCTGGCGGTGTGCCCGTGGAACCGCTTTGCTGAGTCGGCGGCCGCCAACCGGGCGTTCGTGCCGCGCGGCGAACTGTCGGCGCCGCGGCTCGGCGACCTGCTTGGCCTTGACGACGCCGGCTTTCGGGCACTGTTCGCAGGGTCGCCAATCAAACGCATCGGCCGCAATCGGATGGTCCGCAATTGCCTGATCGCCGCCGGTAACAGCCGCGACGCTGCGTTAGTCGGAAAGGTGCGGCCTCACCTTGCGGATCCCGACCCGGTCGTCGCCGAAGCCGCGCAATGGGCGATGGCGCAGCTGGCTTACGCGCCTTCGATGGCGGCGACGCAGCCTCTTTGATCGGTGTCGTCGCCGGAGCGAAGGCGGGCATCGACGTAGGTCACACGGACCGGGGCCGCGGCTCCGGGCGGCGGATAGAGATAGGCATCGAGGATGCAGCGCGAGGCGCGGAACTGGAGCTTGAGGCCCTGGCCTTCGCGGACCTGGAGAGCTGGCGAACCCAAACGCTCGACAAGCTCGGTCGCGGTCATCCCGATGAGGGCACCGCGAACATGGGGCGTTGATTTGGCGAGGGTCGGCAGGGGCTGCAGCTCTGGCTGTTCGGGAGCGGTCGCGCAGGCGCAAACGAGGAGGTAGGCGAGTATGATGAGACGGCGCATGACCACTCCTTAGTCATGGCGAGCCCAGCGACGCAATCCAGCGGGCTGTTTGTGGATTGCTTCGTCGCTCCGCTCCCCGCAATGACGGCTTTCCCCAATATGTGGAGTATCCATGACCAGTTCCCGCCTCGACGTGCTGGCGATCGGCAATGCCATCGTCGACGTGATCGCCGACGCCAGCGACGAATTCCTCGACGCACAGGGGCTGACCAAGGGGTCGATGCGGCTGATCGACCAAGCAGAATCGGCGCGGCTTTATGACAAGATGGGCCCGGCGCGAGAGGCGAGCGGCGGCTCGGCCGCCAATACTGTCGCGGGGCTCGCCTCGCTTGGCCTTAAAGTCGGCTTCATCGGCCAGCTCGCCGACGACCAACTCGGGCAGATCTTCACCCACGACATCCGAAGCCTCGGCGTTGAGTTCGACACTCCGATGCGCAGCGACGTCGGCGCCACCGCCCGCTGCCTGATCCTGGTCACGCCCGATGCCCAGCGGACAATGAACACCTTTCTTGGCGCCGCCCAGATGCTGGCTCCTGAGGCAGTCGATCCGGCCCGCGTCGCGGACGCCGAGATCGTCTACCTCGAAGGATATTTGTGGGACCCGGAAGCGCCCCGCGCCGCGATGTATGCGGCGATGGATGCGGCGCGGCGGACGGGGACCAAGGTGGCGTTCACTCTGTCTGACAGTTTCGTCGTCGACCGTCATCGGGCCGACCTGGCTGGGCTGCTCGATGACCGCCGGATCGACATCTTGTTCGCCAATGAGGCCGAGCTGCTGCAGCTGTCCGGGCTGGCCGACTTCGGCGCGGCCGTGGAGAGTGTCGCGGCAAGGGTTGCGACGCTTGTCGTTACCCGCGGCGCGGATGGTGCCGTTGCTCGGCGGCGGGACGGCGAAGCCGCGCAAGTGCCGGCCGAGCCAATCGAGCGGCTGGTCGACACGACCGGCGCTGGCGACTTGTTTGCTGCCGGCTTCCTCGCCGGCGAGGCGCGCGGGCTTGGGCTGGAGAAGTCGCTGAAGCTGGGCGCGATCGCCGCGGCCGAGGTCATCCAGCATTATGGCGCTCGGCCGGAAGCGGATTTGAAGGCGCTCGCGGGCGAGTTGCTGATTTAAAATCCTCCCCGAGATTTTCGGGGAGGAATTTAAGCTACGGGCGGACGATCGGTTTGCCGTCGGATCCCGTCTCCGCATCTTCGGGGAAGTATGGCGTCTCCCCGTAGGCGGTCACCGGATGGCCCTTGGCGAGCTCCGAATTGTGCATGCCGTAGACGAAGTAGAGCACGATCATCGCCAGCGTGTACCAGGCGAAGATGACCAGCACGTAGTTCGGCACCGAGGTGATCAGCCACAGGCAGGAGGCGATGCCGAGCGCCGGCACGACCGGATAGAATGGCACACGATAGCCCCGCGGGATTTCCGGGTGGGTTCGCCGCAGCCAGATGACCGACAGGCAAACGACCGCGAACGCGGCGAGCGTTCCGACCGACGTCATGTCGCCAAGGCTGTTGATGTCGAAAAAGCCGGCGGCGAGCGCGACGATGAGGCCGACCAGCAAGGTGTTGATCCATGGCGTCCGGTATTTCGGGTGAACGCGGGCAAAGACCTTGGGCAGCAGGCCGTCGCGAGCCATGGTGTAGAAGATGCGGGTCTGACCGTACATCAGCACCAGGATGACCGAGGTCAGGCCGATGATCGCGCCGACCTTGATGGTCTTGGCGAACCACGCCCATTGCGGGCCGAAGGCGTCGACCGCGACCGCAACCGGATCGGGCACGTTGAGCGACTGGTAGGGAACGATCAGAGTCATCACGATCGACACCAAAATGTAGATGACCGTGCAAGCGACGAGGCTGCCGATGATGCCGAACGGCATGTCCTTGCCGGGATCCTTGGCTTCCTGTCCGGCGGTCGAGACAGCCTCGAAGCCAATGTAGGCGAAGAAGACGATGGATGCGGCGCGAATGATCCCGCTCCAGCCAAACTCGCCGTCCTTGCCGGTCGGAGCCGGGATGAACGGGTCCCAATTGGGCGTATAGGCGGGCAAATTCTTGAGGATGATGAAGCCGCCGACGAGGATGAAGGCGACCAGCACCGTCACCTTGATGGCGACAATCGCATTGTTGAACTTCGCCGATTCCGAAACGCCGATGCACAACAGGACGGACAGCGCCGCGCACACCAGGAAGGCCGGGAGGTTAAAGGCAAAGACCACCGGCGCACCGTTGACGAGGACGTCAACGCCATCCTTTTGCATGTGATAGCCGGTCGGCCCGGTGAAAGCGGCGGGGATGTGGAGCCCGAGATCGCCGAGCAGGCTGACCATATAGCCCGACCAGCCGACCGCGACGACCGAGGCCGCCAGGCCGTATTCGAGCAACAAGAGCGCGCCCATCACCCAGGCGGCGAACTCGCCGATGGTCGCGTAACTGTAAGTATAAGCGGAGCCCGAAACCGGCAGGGTCGAGGCGAGCTCGGCGTAGCACAGGCCGGCGAAGGCGCAGATAATGCCGGCGATGGCGTAGGAGATGAGGACGGCCGGCCCGGCATGGAGTGCCGCGGCGTTGCCGGTGCGGACGAAGATGCCGGCGCCGATACTGCAGCCGATGCCGAGGAAGACCAGGTTCCACGGGCCGAGCGACCGCTTTAGCTCGCTGGTCCGGGTTTCTTCCTGGATCTGGGCGACGGTCTTGCGCAGGCCGATGCGGGCCAGGAAGCTTCTCTTCGGTGCGGTTGCCATGCTCGGAAATCCCCTCGGAGCTTTTTGGTGATGTGTGGCGGAGCCTAGCGCCTCGGACGACGAGGGCAATCCCTAACGCGACCTCGGCTAGGCGAGCATCGGGCCGAGCGGCTGGCCGCCGAAGATATGGACGTGGAGGTGGGGCACTTCCTGGCCGCCGCGCTTGCCGACGTTGGACAGCAAGCGGTAGCCCTGGACAACCATTTCGGCATCGCGGGCGACATGGCCGACGGCGCGCACGAAACCGGCGATCTCGGCATCCGAAGCGCGGCTCGAAAAGTCGTCCCACGACACGTAAGGGCCTTTGGGGATCACCAGGATGTGGACCGGAGCCATCGGGTTGATGTCGTGGAAGGCGAGCGCGTGCTCGTCCTCATAAACCTTGTTCGACGGAAGCTCGCCGCGCAGAATCTTCGCGAAGACGTTGTCGTCGTCATAAGGCTGCGTCGCGTCGATCGGCATGGCGTTGAGTGTCGCGGCGGCGAGCGGCGCGTCAAGTGCAATATTGCGGCGGCGGCTGCGGCCCAAGCGCCAACGCGCTTGACGCTTAACGCCGTCTTGCTACCACCTTGAGCGATGAGCGAGGAGCCGCCAGAGAGTCTCATCCCGTACGACGAGATCGTGCAGGAGGCGTTGCGCGATGTCGTCGGGCGGGTGCTCGGCGAGGTCGAGCTGACCGGCGTCCTGCCCGGCGGGCACCATTTCTACATCACCTTCAAGACTAGGCTGCCCGGCGTGTCGATTCCCAAGCATCTGGTCGAGCGCTTCCCCGACGAGATGACGATCGTCATCCAGCATCGATTCTGGGACCTCAAGGTCGAAGACGAAGGGTTCAGCGTCGGGCTGTCCTTTGGCGGGGTGCCCTCGA
>JBDSBX010000014.1:0-11063 GCA_039921365.1 Sphingomicrobium sp.
CTCATCCCGCTGTCCGACGCGGTCCCGGTGCTCGAGAATTTCGGCTTCCGGGTGCTCGAGGAAATGCCGACCGTGCTGGGCGGCGGGTCATTGGGCTACATCCACGATTTCCGCCTCGAAATCGGCAGCGAAGCCAATCTGGACGGCGTCATGGCCCGCGTCGGCGAAATCGGAAACGCCATCGCCTGCGTGCTGAGCGGCGCCGCCGAAGATGACGAGTTCAACCAATTGGCGCTGTTCGTGGGCCTCGCCGCCAAGCCGGTGCTGTGGCTGCGCGCATGGTTCCGCTACCTAAGACAAACGGGGAGCGCGTTCGGCCTGGTGACGGTGGTCGACGCGTTGCGCAGGGCGCCGAAGGCGACGGGCGCCCTGATTCAGCTATTTATCGCCGCTCACGATCCGGCGGGCGACAGCCGCCGCCAAGCCAAGATCAACAAGCAACGCGAAATTTTCGACGATTCGCTGTCGCGGGTGCGATCGATCGACGACGACCGCATTCTTCGCAGGCTCCGTGCCCTGGTCGAAGCGATGGTTCGCACCAACGCTTTCTCGGCGGCGGCCAAGGAGGCGGTCGCCTTTAAGATCAATTCGTCGCTGGTTCCTGGACTTCCGGCCCCGGTGCCTTGGCGCGAAATCTGGGTCTATTCACCGCGTGTCGAGGGCATCCACCTGCGCGGCGGCCCGGTCGCGCGAGGCGGCCTGCGCTGGTCCGACCGGCGCGATGATTTCCGCACCGAAGTTCTTGGCCTGATGAAGGCGCAGATGGTCAAGAATGCGGTGATTGTGCCGACCGGCGCGAAGGGCGGCTTCTATCCCAAGCAACTGCCCCCGGCGGTGCGGCGCGACGCGTGGCTGGCCGAGGGCACCGAGAGCTACCGCATCTTCATCCGGTCGTTGCTGTCGATCACCGACAACCTCGTCAACGACAAGCCCGTCCATCCGCGCGACGTTGTTATTCACGATGGCGACGATCCCTATTTCGTGGTCGCCGCCGACAAGGGCACCGCGAGCTTTTCGGACATTGCCAACGCAATCGCGCTCGAGCGCGGATTCTGGCTCGGCGATGCGTTCGCTAGCGGAGGCTCCAACGGCTACGACCACAAAGCGATGGGCATCACCGCCAAAGGCGCGTGGATCTCCGTTCAGCGCCATTTCCTCGAGCTTGGCACCAACGTGCAAACCGACCCGGTCAAAGTCGTCGGCTGCGGCGACATGTCGGGCGACGTGTTTGGCAACGGCATGCTGATGTCGACTTCGATCAAGCTGATCGCCGCCTTCGACCATCGCCACATCTTCATCGATCCGAACCCCGATCCGCAAAAAAGCTGGGCCGAGCGCAAACGGCTGTTCGAACGGCCGAGGTCGTGCTGGGACGATTACGACCGCTCGCTGATCTCGCCGGGTGGCAGCGTTTATCCGCGCACCCAAAAATCGATCCATTTGTCCAAGCAGGAGCGCGAGGCGCTGGGAGTCGATGCCACCAACGTCGACCCGGCAACGCTCATCAACGCGATCCTCAAAGCCCCAGTTGACCTCATCTGGTTCGGCGGCATCGGCACCTATGTCAAAGCTTCGGACCAATCGAACATCGAAGTTGGCGATCCCACCAACGACGCCCTTCGGGCCGACGCCGCCGACCTTCGCGCCAAAGTCATCGGCGAAGGCGCCAACCTCGCGATTACCCAGGCCGGACGGATCGAGTTCGCCGACCAGGGCGGACGCATCAACACCGACTTCATCGACAATAGCGCCGGTGTGGATTGTTCGGACAATGAAGTGAACATCAAGATCCCGCTCAACCGCCAGATGCGCGATGGGCGGCTGTCGGAAGGCAGGCGCAACGCTTTGCTCGCGCGGATGACCGACGAAGTCTCGGAAATTGTACTTGAGGACAACCGGTTGCAGAGTCTGGCGCTGTCGATAGCCGAAAGCGGCGGGGCCGTCGCCGTGCCGGGCTATGTGCGCACGATCGAATTGCTCGAAGCCGCTGGGCGGCTCGACCGCAAGGTCGAAGGCTTGGCAAGCAGCGAGGAATTGCTGCGCCGAATCCAAGAGGGCCACGGCCTGACCCGGCCCGAGCTCGCGGTCCTGCTGTCTTTATCCAAAATCGCACTCCAGGATTCGGCCGACTTGTTGCACCTTGCCGACGACAAATTACTCGAGCCGCAGCTGTTCGACGCTTTCCCGAAACCGATGCGCAAGCCGCACGCGGAGGCCATCCGGGCGCACCGGCTGCGCCATGAAATTCTCGGCACCAAGGCCGCCAACCGCTTGGTCAATCGCCTCGGGCCCAGCGTTGCCCTCGATCTGACCGAAGAGGAAGGCGCTTCTCTCGGCCATGTCATTTCCGCCTTCTTGGTCGCCGAGCGCCTGCTCGACCTCGACAGATTGTGGGCGGAGATCGACCAGGAGCCGCTGCCGGAAGTTGTGCGCATCGAGCTTTTTTCGATCGCTGCCAGCAGCATCCGGTCGCATTTATCCGACATCCTGCGTTCGACCGGCGGCGAAACCCGCGTCACCACGCTGTGCAAGCTGCTCGAACCGGGCGTCCGCAAGATCGCCGCCGCGACCACTAGGCTGATCCGCTCGGAAGTGCGCAACGAAGCGGCCACGCGGCGCGACCGGCTGGTCGAGTTGGGCGCCAGCGAGCAAATCGTCCGCGGCTTGGTTCGGCTGTTCGAATTGGACGGCGTGTTCGGGATCGCCGCCCTGGCTGCCCGTCGCAAGGTCGACGAATTGAAGCTGACCAGTGCCTACACCAAGCTCGGCGAAGCGCTTGGTCTCGATTGGGCTCAGCAACAGGTCGCCCGCTTTGTGCCAAGCAACCAATGGGAGCGGCTGCTGACCGCCGGACTGGCACGCGATTTCGAGCAGTTGCGTATCGACTTCCTCGCGCACCGCCGCTCGAGCCACCCGGATGTCGCTGTCGAGCAGTGGGTCGCTAGCCAGGGGGCGAGGATTGCGCAATTCCGCCTGTTGCTGACCCGCGCGCGTGCCGAAGGCCAGGTCAGCGCTCCAATGCTCGCGCAAATCGCCAACCAGGCGCGGATTCTGCTGGCCCGCTGACTAGGTGCGAGTTGCTTTCCTGGGTCCCGATCCGGATTATCGAGTCGAATGGCGGTGGGCTTATGATTCCGAAGCCGCAGCGCTGATCGAAGCGGGCATTGCCGTCGAGCCGGTGCCGTGGACCGACCTGCGCAATCTGTCGGATTTCGACCTGACGCTGCCGCTCGTCGCCTGGGGCTACCACCAGCGCTACGCCGAATGGCGCGCGTTTCTGGATCGGCTTGAGCGAGACAAGCTCGCCGTTGCCAACCCGGTGCCGCTGCTCAGATGGAACAGCGACAAGGTCTATCTTTCGGAGTTGGGTGCAAAGGGCATCCCCACCGTCCCGACGCTTGCGGTTGCAAGTCTAGATGAGGCAGCGCTCGATGCCGCCAAGGCGCAATTTGGTTGTCGCGAACTCGTCGTCAAACCGCCGGTTTCGGCAAGCGCCTATGGCACCTTCAGACTGCGGGACGGTGACGAATTCCCCGAGGCCGTGCGCGGCTGGCGCATGATGGCGCAACCGTGGGTGGCCGGGATTCTCGACCAGGGCGAATATTCGTTGATCCTGTTTGAAGGCGTCTTGAGCCATGCATTGAGCAAAGTCCCCAGGAGCGGCGAGTTCCGGGTCCAGCCCGAATATGGCGGAATCATCCAGCGCTGCGACCCGCCGGCCGGTTCCGAGGAATTGGCGCGGGCGGCTCTGGCCGCGGCGCCGTCGCCGTCGAGCTACGCGCGTGTCGACATCGTCATTGGCGCCGGCGGCGAACTGCTGATCATGGAGCTGGAACTGATCGAGCCCGCTTTGTTCCTGGATTGTGCGCCGGAAGCCGGTGCCGCGTTCGCGCGCGCGGTCCGGTCAGCCGCCGAGCGCGCGAGCCAATAGCCACTGGCGGAGCGCCGAGGTGAGGTTCGGCGGCGCTGGCACCTCCAGCCGGGCGGCATCGATTTGCGCGACCAATGCATTGACCGGCTGGCCGCTGTCCCGGGCCGCCGCTTCCAGCGCGCGCCAGAAACCGGGCTCGAGGCTGATGGACGTTGGATGCCCGGCGATCAGCACCGAGCGTTTGACAGGAGACCCGTAGTCGATCGGCTCCATCTCAATACATGTGCTGCCCGCCGTTGATCGACAGCGTCGATCCGGTGATGAAGCCGCCCTCTTCGGCGACGAGAAAGGCGACGCCACGAGCGATTTCGCTCGCCTGGCCAAGCCGCTTGACCGGGATCCCGGCGACGATCTTGCCGAGGACATCTTCGGGCACTGCGGCGACCATGTCGGTGTCGATATATCCAGGAGCGATGGCGTTGACGGTTACCCCGGCCCGCGCGCCTTCCTGCGCCAGCGCCTTGGTGAAACCGTGGATGCCCGATTTCGCGGCGGCATAATTGACCTGGCCATATTGGCCGGCTTGGCCGTTGATCGAGCCGATATTGACGATGCGTCCGTAACCACGACCGACCATGCCTTCGAATACCGCCTTGGCCATGTTGAAACAGCCGCCAAGGTTGGTGTCGATGACGTCCTGCCATTTTTGCCGGTCCATTCGCTTCATCGTCGAATCCCGGGTGATGCCCGCATTGTTGACCAGCACATCGACGGGTCCGAGTTCAGCCTCGACCTGCGCCACGCCCTGCTGGACCGCGTCGAAATCCGAGACATCCCACTTGAACGCGCGGATCCCGGTGCGGTCGCTAAAGGCTCGGGCGCGCTCATCATTGCCAGCGTAATTGGCAGCGACAGCCATGCCCATGTCCTTGAGTGCGATGCTGATTGCTTCGCCAATGCCGCGTGTACCGCCAGTGACGATTGCCACTCGAGCCATATTCTCTCTCCTCGTCCCCAGGTGGCGCTTAAATCGCTGATCGCCAACCTTCAAGTTCGCGCGCGATCAGCCGCTTCAGCATGTGCATGCCTTCAGGCGAATCGTTGAGGCAATCGACCCGCGCGAAATGCGTGCCGCCGCCGGCCAAAAACGAGTCGCGCCCGCGAATGCCGAGTTCCTCCAGTGTTTCCAGGCAATCCGCCGAAAAGCCGGGCGCGGCGAGGGTGACCCGCTCGACGCCCTGCCCCGGATAAGCAGCGAGCGTGGCGTCGGTCGCGGGCTGGAGCCACTTTGCTCGCCCGAAGCGCGACTGGAAGGCGATATCAACCGGGCGGCCGAGCGCCTCGCCGAGCAACCTCGCGGTTTTTTGGCAATGGCAATGGTACGGATCGCCAAGCTCGAGCGTCCGTTGCGGCATCCCGTGAAAACTCAACAGCAGGCGTTGCGGTTCGAAATCGAGCGCCGCGAGCTGGCGGTCGAGGCTGGCGCGTAGCGCCTCGATGTAGTGCGGGTCGTCGTGATAGGGCGGCAGCGTGCGCATCGCCGGCTGCCAGCGCATCGACGCGACCGCCGCGAACAGCGCGTCGTTGGCGCTGGCCGTCGTCGCCGCGCAATATTGCGGGTAAAGCGGCGCGGCGAGGATCCGCGTGCAACCGGCGGCGGTCATTCGTTCGATGGCACCGGCGATTCCGGGGTTGCCGTAGCGCATGGCGTGCTCGACAATAATGTCCGTCCCCAGCAGTTTTTGCAGCGCTCGCGCCTGGCGGCGGGTGATCGCGGCTAGTGGTGAGCCCTCTTCGGTCCACACCTGGCGGTAGGCGTGGGCCGATTTCGCCGGGCGTGTCCGCAAGACAACGCCGTGGAGGATCGGCCGCCACAGCCACCACGGAATCTCGATCACCCGAGGATCGGTCAGGAATTCGGCAAGGTAGCGCCGAACCGCGTTCGGCTCGGGCGCATCCGGCGTGCCTAGGTTGATCAGCAGCACGCCGATGCGCGGCGGCTTGACCGATGGGTGGTCGGCAGGATGGCTCATCGCGCGGATGTCGGGTCGAACGGCAGGTTGCGCAACCTCTTGCCGGTGGCTGCATAAATCGCATTGGCGACGGCAGGCGCGAGAACCGCAGCGCCGAGCCCGCTGACGCCGCCGGGCGCTAAGCCGCTCGGCATAAGGTGCACGTCGATCCCGGGCGTGCGAGCGATGCGCGGCAATCCTATCTCACCGATCGGCCGTGAACGCGGCATCCCGGCTGCCCATTCGGGCTCACGCACATTGGCCAGGCCAAGCGCCCAAATCAGCCCGCCTTCGATCTGCTGCCGGACGAGTTGCGGATTGACGATCCGTCCGCAATCGACCGCGACCACCAAGCGGTGAACCTCAACCGACTGATCCGCACCGATCGTCGCGTTGGCCATCAGCCCGATGTGCGATCCGAACGCTGAAGCTGCAGCGAGTCCCAGCGTGCTACCGCGCGCGCCGCCATCCCAGCCGCCTTGTGCCGCCGCGGCCTGGATGCAGCGCGCAAGCCGCGGATTGCCGCCGAGCAAAGTCATTCGAAACGCCAGCGGTTCGAGGCCCGCAGCATGCGCGAGTTCGTCGATGAAGCTTTCGGTAAAGAAGGTCATCGCCCGCTGCGGGCCGCTGCGCAGGTAACCGGTTGGGAACGGGGATTGGACGGCAACGGTTTCGATGCAAACGTCGGGGATGGCGTAGGGCGGGACGGCAGCGTCGAATGCGGTTCGGCCCCCGTTGCTGGTGGCGACGCGCATCTTCCACGCCGTGGTAATGCCGCCGGCGCCGGGCAGCGCGGTCATCCTGGCCAGTGCGGCTGGTGCGACGCGATCGTGGTTTTGGCTGCTGCCCGGCGACAAGCTGAGCTGGACCGGGCGGTTCAGTTCGCGGGCCAGTTCGACGGCGATCGGGATCGCATCGGCTTCGATTGCGCGGCCGCCGCTGTCGCCGACCGGCATCGGGTAGAGCGTGACTTGCGCTGCCGACTTGCCGGCGGCTTTGGCGGCCGCGGCCCGGGCGGAGTCGGGGGCCTGGGTTGGGGCCCAGACTTCGAGATGGTCGCCGCTGAAGCGCGCCGTGGCGGTCAGCGGTTCGAGGCCGAGATGCTGCGCCGGAGCGACCCAATAGGTTGCCGACAAAGGCCGCGATCCTGCGACTGCCGAATCATAATCGCCGCGGCTGAACGAGATGTCGCCGTCGCCCGATTCGAGGAGGTGCTTGAGCATGACCAAAATCGCATCTCGCGATGGCGATTCCGGAGCGGAAAATCGAGGATTTGCAGCGTGAACTGCGGTTTCGGCCGCCCACCAATTGTCGGCGGCGACTGCAAGCCACTGTTTGCGACCGATAAACTTGCCTTCGCTGCGAGCAAAGCCGGTCAGCCGACCACCTGGGGGAGCGAGGCGGGCCGACGCGAACAGCATGTCGGGCAGGCGGACATCGGCGGCGAAGCGGAAGCTGCCGTCGCTCTTGGCCGGGAGGTCGAGGCGCGGCAGCGGCTGGCCGGCGAGACGTCCTTTCATACGCAATGGCGGGTTCGACGGTGGGTTCAAATCCGCGGCTTCCTCGGTGAGCTCGCCGAAGGAGAGCGTTTTGCCACGATGGACAACGAAACCGTCGGCGGTGTCGCATTCATCGGGGCTGACGCCCCAGCGCGCGGCGGCGGCGGCGATCAGCATTTCGCGAGCGGTCGCGCCGGCGCGGCGCAGCGGAATCTCGAAGGCGCGGATCGAGGTCGAACCGGCGGTCATGCGCGTTGCCCCATCGCCGGCCAGCGGATTGTCATAGCCCGGGGCGAGCGGCGCCGGCTCGACCGCGATGCTTTCCCACGCCGCGCCCAATTCGTCGGCGACGATCTGCGGCAAGGCTGTCCACACCCCCTGCCCGGTTTCGACCTGCGGCACCGCGACTGTCACCCGGCCGTCGCGGCCGATTTTGAGAAAAGCACCGAACGCGCGCTCGCCTTTCCGAACCGCGAGATCGCTGGCGAGACCGCGCGGCCAGGCGGCGATTGCGACGATGAGGCCGATGCCAACGCCGCCACCGATTAGCAGCGTGCGCCGGTCGATGCTTGCCAGCGCTGCCTTCAACGGGCGTACTTGGCCTTGAGCGCGACGCGGTCGATCTTGCCGGTGCCGAGGCGCGGCAGTGGTACGCTCGCAAAGATCATCCGGGCGGGGATTTTGAACGCGGCGAGGCGTGGTTCGAGGAAGCCGCGCAGGCCGGCTTCGTCGAGCCCGCTGCCGTCCTGAGGCAGGATGATCGCAATCGGGACTTCGCCGAGCCGGTCGTCGGGGATGCCGAACACCGAAACCTCGGCGACTTGCGGGCAGGCATAGCAGGCGGCCTCGACCTCGGCGGCGGAGATGTTCTCGCCGCCACGAATGATGATGTCCTTCTTGCGGTCGACGATGAACAGATACTTGTCCTCGTCGAGAAAGCCGAGGTCGCCCGTGCGAATATAGCCGTCGGCGGTGAACATCGCCTCGGTCGCCGCGGGATTGCGCCAATAGCATTTGATATTGGCCGCACTGCGGATGGCGATCTCACCGCGCTCGCCAGCCGGCAGATGCGAATCGTTGGCGCCGAGGATGGCGACTTCGACGAAGGGTTTCGCCGGGCGGCCAGTCGAGGCCGGCTTGGCCGCGTAGCTGCCCCACATGGCGATGCAGCCGATCGCGTTGGTCTCGGTCAGGCCATAGCCAAGCGCCGGCTGGGCGCCGGGGAATTCCTTTTGCAGGCGTTCGACGTGGCTAACCGGCCGCGGGGCGCCGCCGGCAGTAATGTCCTTGAGCGACGACAGGTCATATTTGTGGCGGTCGGGATGGGTCATCAGCTCGAGGCTCATGGTCGGCACACCGACGAAATAAGAGATTTTCTCTTGCTCGATCAGCCGCAACGCTTCGCCGGCATCCCATTTGGGCATGACCACCATGCAGCGGCCGACGACGAAGCTGTTGAGCATCACCGGGACTTCGCCGGTGACGTGGAACAAGGGCACGCTGAGCAGGGTTCGCGGTGGCGCCGCCGGCTCGCGATCCTCCTCGATCAGCAGGCCGAGCAGGGTCATCAGCCCGGCGGCATAGCAATAGGCCGCAGTGGTGACGGCGCGGTGCGTCGAAAGCGCCCCCTTGGCTTCGCCGGTCGAGCCCGACGTAAACAGGATGGTGGCTTCGTCATCGGGCCCGATCTCGGGAAGAAGGGCGTCCGTGCTGGCGCCGTCGAACAGCGGCGCAAGCGCCGCCTCGACCGGCTTTTCGACCTCCAGGATAAGCAATTCGCAGGCTCCGCTAACCGCGGCGATGCGCTTGGCGCGCGGCGCATCCGCGATCACCAGTCTGGGTTGAACCAGCCGCATCGCATGCTCAAGCTCGTGGCTTTGCCACCAGCCGTTGAGCAAAGTGGCGACCCCGCCCGCCTTGACGATGGCCATGTAGGCGACGATCCACGCCGGGCAGTTGCGCATCGCGATCGCGACCCGGTCGCCCTTGGCAATGCCGCGGCCGGCAAGCGCGATCGCGGCCGATTCCGAAATCCGGTCGAGATCGGCGAAAGTCAGCCGCTCGTCGCTGGTGACCACGGCCTCCCGCTCGTTGCCGTAGAGCGCGCAAAAAGTCCGCAGCAGGCCTGGTATGGTCGGCGGGAAATTGGCGACGATGGCACGGCCGTCGGCATCGCGGTCGATGACCAGCTGCCCGCCCGGGCCGGTGACGCGGGCAAGCATGGTGTCAAACTTGATGTCGAGCTCACTCGCCAACGCGCTCTCCTTTGCCCTTTGTGGCAGCCCATCTTATGAGGCGCTGAACCTCAAGGGGGAAGTCCTTGCAAACGGCCAATACGACATCAGACGCAATTGCCTGGACCGACCTTCACCTGTCACCGGTGGCGCTCAACCTCGGCTTCTTCGAGCTACGCTGGTACAGTCTTGCCTACCTCGCCGGCATCTTCATCGGCTATTGGTATTTGCTGAAACTTACCAAGGAACCGGGCGCGCCGATTGCGCGCCGCCACGCGGACGACCTCGTTTTCTACGCGGCGCTGGGTATCATCTTTGGCGGCCGCCTCGGTTACGTATTGTTCTACAACCTCACTTACTATTTGCAGAATCCGATCGACATCTTGAAGCTGTGGGATGGCGGCATGTCGTTCCACGGCGGCGTCATCGGCACGTCGCTCGGCATCCTCTATCTGGCTCGCAAGGAGAAATTGCCTTGGCTGAGGATCCACGACTATGTCGCCTGCTGCGTGCCGTTCGGCCTGTTCTTCGGGCGGCTTGCGAACTTCGTGAACCACGAGCTGTGGGGAGCGCCGACCAACGTCCCGTGGGCGGTTCGCTTCCCCGAGTTGGCAATGACCGGCGACACCATCCTGGGACCGCCGCGCCATCCCAGCCAGCTGTACGAAGCCGGCCTTGAGGGCATCGTGCTGTTCGCGATCCTGTGGTGGATGTTCTGGAAAACCGACGCGCGCTACCAGCCGGGCAAGCTCGTCGGCGCGTTTATCTTTCTCTACGGCATCTTCCGCTTCGCCCTCGAATATGTCCGCGAGCCCGATGCGCAGCTGGTCGGATTCGTCGCCGCGACCGGTCTCCACATGGGCCAATGGCTGTCGTTGCCGATGATCTTCGGCGGGCTCTATTTGATACTCACGGCAGCCAAGCGCCGGGTTCGGGTCGAGCCGATTGCGGGCCCCGCGAGCGTCGCCTGAGCGCCTTTCGCAACAAATTGGTTGCGATGATTCGCGCGCAGGGCCTGATCAGCGTCGAACAGTATATGGGCCTGTGCAACGCGCTCTATTACGCGACCCGCGACCCGCTCGGCGCCCAAGGCGATTTCACGACCGCGCCGGAGATCAGCCAGATGTTCGGCGAGATGGTCGGCGGGGCGCTGGCCGATTGCTGGCTGCGGGCGGGCGCGCCGGGGAACGCGGCCTATGTCGAACTGGGCCCTGGCCGGGGCACGCTGGCCGCCGACGCGCTGAGAGTGCTGCGCCAAGCGGGCTTCGCGGGCGATGTGCACTTCGTCGAGACCAGTCCGGTGCTGAGCGAAGGCCAGCACAAATTGCATCCTGGTGCCGCCTGGCATGACAGCCTCGTCACCCTGCCCGAGGGGCGGCCGCTGCTGCTGGTCGCGAACGAGTTTTTCGACGCGCTGCCGATCCGCCAGTGGGTCGGCGACAGGGAG
>JBDSBX010000015.1:0-8252 GCA_039921365.1 Sphingomicrobium sp.
CGATCACCGGGCCCGAAGGTAATGTCGAATTCCTCCTGGGAGCGGTCAAGAATGGCTGAAGAAGCGAAGCGCAACTGGACCAGTATGGCGCTGATTACCGTGCCCGCCATCGTGCTCGCCGGATCGGCGAGCGGCTGGCTGTCGAACAGCGGCTACGACAATGGCTGGTTCACCGCGTTGGAAAAGCCGTTCTACATGCCGCCGGGTTGGGCCTTTGGGGCTGCGTGGACGGCGCTCTACACCTTGCTGGGCGTGGCCCTGGCGATGATCCTGGCCGAGCCGCCGTCGGACCGGCGCCGGACCGCGCTAACGCTTTTCTTCGTCCAGCTGGCACTCAATTTTGCCTGGTCGCCGATCTTCTTTGCCGGTCATGATATCCGGCTCGCGGCGATCACCATATTCATCATGCTGGCGGTGGCGGCCTCGGCCGGCGGACAATTCTTCCGCATCCGTCCACTGGCGGGGGCGCTGATGACTCCCTATCTGGCGTGGCTGTGCTTCGCGGCCACGCTGAACACCGCGATTTATACGTTGAACCCGGACGCCGGCAGGTCGCTGTTCGGGTAAGTAGGAGAGGCAAGGATGCAATCCGAGAACAAGATGTTCGACAACCTCGTTAAGATGGTCAACGGCGTCGCCGGGACCTTTGCCGGCGCCGGCCGCGAGGCCGAATCCTCGATGCGCGAGAAGATGCGCGAGTGGGTCGGCGGCGCCGATTTCGTCGGCCGCGACGAGTTCGAGGCGGTGAAAGCGATGGCCGCCGCGGCGCGCGACGAAAATGAAGCCTTGAAGGCGCGGATCGCGGCTTTGGAAGCGAAGGGCGGGGCGCCCACCGCCAAAAAGCCCAAGCCGGAGGCCAGGCCCTGAGCGAGCCGGACGAGCAGGAAGAGCGCGACGAGCGTGACGACGGCGCCCCGATCGAGGTTCTCGAGCAGTATTTCGTCGCCCGCGGCTGGGCCTGCGAGCGCTCCGCCGACGGGGAGATCGTTGCGTCCGCGACCGGCAGTTGGGCGCAATACGAACTGCGCGGTGTGTGGCGGCCCGAGGACCAGGTGCTGCAATTCCTCGCCTTCCCGGACATCAAGGTCGCGGTCGAGAAACGCGCTGCAATCTACGAAGCGCTGGGGCTGATCAACGAACAATTATGGCTCGGCCACTTCGAGATGTGGTCGGGGTCTGGCCTGATCGTGTTCCGCCACGCGACTATCCTCGATGCCCGCGAAAGCGAGGGGCTCAGCCTCGAACAGGCAGAAGCCATCGCCGAAGCGGCAATGGAGGAGTGCGAGCGCTTCTATCCGGTGTTTCAGTTCGTCCTGTGGGGCGGCAAGTCGCCGGGCGAGGCGATTGCCGCCGCGCTCATCGATACGCATGGTGAGGCATGAGCACCGATCTCCTTATGGGGCCGACCTGGTTCGTCGGCTGCGGCAACATGACCGGGGCGATGGTCGAGGGCTGGCGATCGGCGGATGTCGGGCTGTCGCAGGCGGTCGCGATCAGGCCGAGCGGCAAGCCGGTCGAAGGCGTCCGGACGGTCCAGGCGATTGGTGAAGGGGGACGGCCGCCGAAACTTGTCATGCTGGGCTTCAAGCCCCAGCAATTGGACGAAGTCGCTCGGCTGCTCGCGCCGCGATTGTCCGCACAGACCGTCGTCATCTCCATCCTCGCCGGCGTCGAGGTCGACAGCCTTCGCCAGCGTTTTCCGGGCGCCGCGGCGATCGTCCGGGCGATGCCCAATTTACCGGTCGCCGTCCGCCGCGGCGTTGTCGGCCTGTACAGCGCCGATGCCGACGACGTGCTCAGGCAGCAGTCGAAACAATTATTCTCGGTACTCGGCTTCGTCGCCTGGACCGCCAGCGAGGCAGAACTGGCGGCGCTCGGCGCGGTCGCCGGGGCCGGTCCCGCTTATGTCGCGCGGTTCATTGCCGCGCTGGCCAAGGCCGGGGTGCAGCGTGGCCTCGATCCCGCGATCGCCGCCACGGTGGCCGTGGAAACGGTCTTCGGCACCGGGTGGCTGGCGGCGGGCAGTGGCGAGCCGATGAACTCGATCGCCGGCCGGGTCGCAAGCCCCAATGGCACCACCGAAGCCGGTTTGGCCGTGCTTGACCGAGACGGCGTTCTCGACTCGCTGGTCAACGTCACGATCGAAGCCGCGGCGCGGCGTGGGGCAGAGCTTGCGCAAGCAGCGCGCGGAGCCAAAGTAGCCGCTGCGGCACCGCTTGATCAGGTGCCGCCTGGGACAAGGACGCACTGATGGCCGAGCAGCGTGATTTCGACGACCGTGACGGATGGATCTGGTTCGACGGCAAGCTCGTTCCGTGGCGCGAGGCCAATGTCCACGTCCTCACCCATGCGCTGCATTATGCGTCGTCGGTTTTTGAAGGCCAGCGCGCCTATAATGGCGAGATTTTCAAGCTCAGCGAGCATAGCAGCCGCCTGCACAAAAGCGCGCAAATCCTCGGCTTCGAAATCCCGTGGAGCGTCGCTGAAATCGATGTCGCCTGCAAGGAAGTGCTCAAGGCCAACGGTCTCGTCGATGCCTACATGCGCCCGGTTGCGTGGCGCGGGTCTGAAATGATGGGCGTGTCGGCGCAGGGGACCAAGCCGCATCTGGCGATAGCCACTTGGGAGTGGGGGAAATATTTCGACCCCACGCTCGCGGAAAAGGGCATTCGGCTTGACATTGCGCGCTACCGCCGCCCGGCGCCTTATACCGCTCCAGTGCATGCCAAGGCGGCCGGGCTGTACATGATTTGCACGCTGTCGCGGCAGCAGGCGGAAAGCCGCGGCTACGAAGATGCGCTGATGTTCGACTGGCGCGGTCAGGTGGCCGAAGCGACCGGCGCCAACGCCTTTTTCGTGCGCGACGGCGAATTGCACACGCCGACGCCGGATTGCTTCCTTGACGGGATCACCCGGCGGACCGTGATGGACCTCGCGCGCCAGCGCGGAGTCACGGTAGTCGAGCGCGACATCTGGCCCGACGAGCTCGAAAGCTTCGAACAGATGTTCCTGACCGGCAGCGCGGCGGAAGTCACTTTTGTCGCTTCGGCGGGCCCGTGGAACTTCGAGGTCGGCGACCTCTCGCGCCAGCTCAGGAAGGACTATGACGACACCGTCCACGGGCGAATCCCGAACGCCTAGCCTTCAGGCGAAGATCGACAGGTCCAGCGGCTCGCTGCTCCCGAACCAGATGACGTGTCGTGTATGGTCGGCAAGCTCATCCTCAGTCGACGCGTGAGCGAAGATCGTCAGCCCATCGCGGCTGAGCGCCATCCACTGCGCGAAATCGCCGAATTGCGCGGGTGCGACGGTCAGCTGGCAGCTGCCGCGCGGGTGGGGTCCAACCGGGCGTTCGTGGAAATGCCCCACCGCGACCCCAAAACGCGTCCGCGCCACTTCCGCGAGGGCGCGCGCCCGATCTAGCTGGTCGGCGTCGAAGTAGATGTGGGCGTGAAAATTTAGGATCGACGGCTCGGTCATCGTCGCCACATATCAGCCTGCCGGCCCCCTTTCCATGGCAGGCCCGACGGTTATAAGCGCGCCTCCGCCCCGCGTCGCTGGCGGGGTTAGTGCTGGGGCGTCGCCAAGTGGTAAGGCACCGGTTTTTGGTATCGGCATTCGCAGGTTCGAATCCTGCCGCCCCAGCCAGCACTTAGGCCAGTCAGAATCGCGGAAGACCAATGTTGGGGATCGCCTGATGCCAAGATTCGTCACAGCCATCTTCGCCGAACGAGGAAAGCTGTGATGCACAGTGAGCCTGAGCTCGTCTGGAATGTCGCTGCGGAGCTTGGTGAAGGCCCAATCTGGGTCGATCGCGACCAGGCGCTGTGGTTCACCGATATCAAGAAACAAACCGTCCATCGCTTCGTCCCGGCGACGGGCGACAAGCGCAGCTGGGATGCGCCCGAGCAAGTCGGATTTGTCGTGCCGGTTCGGTCCGGCGGCTTCGTCGCGGGGCTGCAGAGCGGGCTTTATCGGTTTAGCGAAAGCGACGGCGCGTTTGCACAACTGATCGAGGTCGAGCCGCAATTGCCGGACAATCGGCTGAACGACGCCGTCGTCGATCCGTCAGGGGCGCTGTGGTTTGGCACGATGGACAATCAGGAGCGCGCCAAGTCGGGCTCCTTCTACCGTTTCGACGATGGCGAACTGCGGCCAAGCGGCATCGCCGACATCGCAATCACCAACGGCCCTGCGGTCTCGCCCGACGGGCGCCTGCTATACTATGTGGACACCCTCCGGGGGACGATCCACGTCTGCGACATCGCATCCGACGGGGGATTGAGCGCCCCCAGACCGTTTGTCCGGATCGATCGCGCCGAAGGTTATCCCGACGGGCCGACGATCGACAGCGAGGGCTGCGTGTGGATCAGCCTCTACGCCGGCTGGGAGGCGAGGCGCTACTCGCCGGCCGGCGAACTGCTGCAGCACATTCGGTTTCCGGTCGCCAACATCACCAAGATCGCCTTTGGCGGGCCCGAATTGCGGACCGCCTACGCAACCACCGCGCGCCAGCTTCTGACCCCCGAGGAGATCGACCGCCAGCCGCTTGCCGGCGGCCTGTTCGCTTTCGAGGTGGAAGTGCCAGGCATCGCCAGCCCGTTGATGGCGATGTGAGTTCGCCTAGCCTCTAGCGGAACGGCGGCTCGTCAAAGCTGCGCAATTTGCGGCTGTGCAGGGCGTCGCCCTCGCGCTTCAGCAGCCGCAGCGCTTCGATGCCAATGCGCAAATGCTGGCTGATCGCCCGGTCGTAAAAGGCGTTGGCCTGGCCGGGCAGCTTGATTTCGCCGTGGAGCGGCTTGTCCGAGACGCACAGCAGCGTCCCGTAGGGCACCCGGAAGCGATAGCCCTGCGCTGCGACGGTCGCCGATTCCATGTCGATCGCCACTGCTCGGCTCTGGTTGAAGCGCCGCGCCGACAGCGTGTAGCGAAGCTCCCAATTGCGGTCGTCGGTGGTGACGACGGTGCCGGTGCGAAGCCGCTTCTTGAGGCTGTCCTCATCCTCGCCGGTGACGCTGATCGCGGCGTCGAACAGGGCCTGCTGGACTTCGGCAATCGCCGGCAGCGGAATTTCCACCGGCAGCACGTCGTCGAGCAGGTGGTCGTCGCGCAGGTACGCGTGGGCGAGGACATAATCGCCGATCGCCTGGCTCGGCCGCAAGCCGCCGCAATGGCCGATCATCAGCCACGCCTCGGTGCGAAGGACCGCGATATGGTCGCAAATCGTCTTGGCGTTGGCCGGGCCGACGCCGATGTTGACGAGGGTTATGCCGGTATTGCCCTCCGCCATCAAATGATAGGCGGGCATTTTGCTGGCGGCGCCAGTTGCCGGCCGCGATCTCCGCTCGGCCCCGGGCAATTCGCCGGGCCCGTAGATGCCGCCGGGCACCGATAGCGAGGTAAAGTCGCTGTCCGGGCGGCGCAGTTCCGCGACTGCAAAAGCGACAAATTCGTCGACGTAGCGAGCGTAATTGGTGAACAGCACGAAGTGCTGGAAATGCTCGGGCGCGGTGCCGGTGTAATGCTGCAGCCGCGCCAGGCTGAAGTCTGTCCGCGGGCCATCGAACAGCGCCAGCGGTCGCGGCGCGCCTCGCGCCAGTTCCCAGGCGCCGTCGGCGATCTCGTCGCCGATATGGACCAGCTCGCTCGACGGGAACCAGCGCGACAGCTCGGACGCGCCGATTTCGCCAAGCTCGATCTCGGCGCCGTCGAGCACATAAGGGTAGGGAATCTCGCTCGCCGAGCGGCCGACCGAGATGCTGACGCCATAATCGCGGATGAGATGGTCAAGCTGGACCCGGAGATATTCTCGCTGCAATTCGGGCCGGGCAACGCTGGTGGTGTAGGTGCCGGGCTGGTTCAATCGCGCGAACGCCCGTGCCGGCGCCGGCCGCTCGGTTCCTGGCTCATAGTCGACGATGAGCTCGGGATAAGCGAAGCATCCCTCGGCTCGGGCGCTTGGCTCGGGGTGGGTGCCGTTGCTGACATAAGCCGCCACCGCCGCCCGCAGCGCTGATCGCGAAGCATCATAGATTTCGCTGAGCTGGTCGAGGATGGCGGGAATGTCGTCGGAGCGCGTCATTCGCTTCCTGCTAGGCCGACGAGGCCCCGCAGGACAAGACCCGCGCGCATAAACTAAGGCCACCGGCCGCACTCGCGGGAGCCGCCGTCACGGGCTATGGCGAGCGGCGAACCGGCAAGAAGGGCGAAGCTTGAACCCGCTTTACGAAACGATGGCGACCAGTGTGTTCGAGCGCATGTCGGGGCTCGCGGCCCAGCACCGGGCGATCAACCTCGGCCAGGGCTTCCCCGATTTCGGCTGGCCGGACGAAATTCTCGATTGCGCGGCCCGCGCGGTCAAGGAAGGGTCGAACCAATATGCTTCGTCGCGCGGGCTGCCCGCGCTGCGCGAAGCGGTGGCCGCGCATTACAATCGCCATTACGCCTCGTCGCTCGACGCCAGCCAGGTCTGCGTGACCAGCGGCGCCACCGAGGCGATCGGCGCGGCCAGTCTTGCCGCCGTCAGCCCGGGCGACGAAGTCATCATCTTCACCCCCGCTTACGATTGCTATGCGCCGATGGTTAGGCGCGGCGGCGGGGTCGTGCGGGAGGTGGCACTGAAACCGCCGGGGTGGCGGATCGATCGCGCCGAGCTTGACGCCGTCATTACCGACCAGACCCGCGTCATGATCTTCAACAATCCGCACAATCCGATCGGGCGGCTGTTCGACGCGGCGGAATTGGCGACGATTGCCGAGGTTGCTCGACAGCATGACCTGACGGTGATCAGCGACGAAGTGTGGGAGCATATCCTGCTCGATGGCCAGCGGTTCGTTCCGCTGGCAAGCCTGCCGGACATGGCGGCGCGAACGATCAAGATCGGTTCGGCCGGCAAGATCTTTTCGCTGACCGGCTGGAAGGTCGGCTGGCTGGTGGCGGAGCCGGAGATGGCCAGCGTCGCCGCGCGAGCCCATCAGTTCCTGACCTTTGCGACGGCGCCAAACCTGCAAGCGGCGGTCGCCTTCGGGCTGGCCGAGGGTGATGCCTGGATCGCGCCGATGCGGACTCGCTTCGCGCGGGCTCGCGATCGCATGACCCAAGGGTTGCGAGCCGCTGGCTTTGCCGTCCTCGACAGCGCCTCGACCTATTTCCAGTGCATTGACCTGCGAGCCTCGGGCATCGCCGCTGACGACGAAGCCTTTGCCGCAATGGCGGTCGAGCAAGCGGGTGTCGCCGTGGTGCCCTTGTCGGCGTTCGCGGAAACCGACCCGCCGCGCCATCTGGTCCGCTTGTGCTTCGCCAAGCGCGACGAGACGATCGACGCGGGCGTTGCGGCGATGGCCCGGGCCAAGGCGCTATTGGCATGAACCCGGCGCAGGAAACGGCGACCCTCCTCAGGGCGCTCGGCGTCGACGGGCGCTCGGGCGACCTGGTCTGCTGCTCGCCGATCGACGGGCAGCCGATCGGCCGGGTGGCGACCGGCGATCCTGACCTCGCCGTGGCGCGAGCAGTGAAGGCGTTCGTCGCTTGGCGAAGCGTGCCGGCACCGCGCCGCGGCGAGTTGGTTCGCCTGCTCGGCGAGGAATTGCGGGGCGCCAAGGAACCGCTGGCCCGGCTGGTCACACTCGAAACCGGCAAGATTGTCCAGGAAGGCCTCGGCGAGGTCCAGGAGATGATCGACATTTGCGACTTCGCCGTCGGCCTGTCGCGCCAGCTGTACGGATTGACCATCGCCAGCGAGCGTCCCGACCATCGGATGATCGAGCAGTGGCACCCGATGGGTCCGGTATTGGTGATCAGCGCATTCAACTTCCCGGTCGCGGTGTGGGCGTGGAACGCCGCGCTGGCGCTAGTTTGCGGCGATCCAGTGATCTGGAAACCGAGCGAAAAGACGCCGCTCACCGCCGCGGCGGTGATGGCGCTGGCCACGCGCGCCCTCGAGCGGTTTGGCGACGTGCCCGACGGCCTCCTCGAGCTGGTCCAGGGCGGGCGCGAAACCGGCGAAGCCCTGGTCGACGAGCCTCGCGTTGCCTTGGTCTCGGCAACCGGATCGACGGCGATGGGCCGAAGCGTCGGGCCGCGGGTCGCCCAGCGCTTCGGCCGCACGCTGCTTGAGCTCGGCGGCAATAATGCGATGATTGTCGCGCCGAGCGCCGACCTCGACCTCGCCGAGCGCGCCATCCTGTTCTCGGCCGCCGGCACGGCGGGGCAGCGCTGCACATCGTTACGCCGCCTGATTGTTCACCAAAGCA
>JBDSBX010000016.1:0-3766 GCA_039921365.1 Sphingomicrobium sp.
CGATCGCCTGCTCGACCAGCACCTCGGCCTGCTGCCGCGCGCGCTCCTCGCCGAGCACCGAGACGAAGGTCGCCTTACCAGCCGCCATGTCCTTGCCGATGCGCTTGCCGGCCGCGGCTTCGTCGCCGCTATGGTCGATCAAATCGTCGGCGATCTGGAAGGCCAGCCCGATGTTGCGCGCATAACCGCGGTAGGGCGTCCGCGCAGGCTCGGCGAGGCGCACCATGATACATGCCGCCTCGACCGAATATTCGATTAGCGCTCCGGTCTTCAATTGCTGCAAACGAGTGATGGCCGGCAGGTCGAGCTGCTGCCCCTCGGCAACGAGATCCATCATCTGCCCGCCCGCCATTCCCGAAGGCCCGGCGGCGCGGGCCAGTTCGAACACCAGCTCCGACCGCACATCGGGGTCATCGTGGGTTGCCGGATGGGCAAGGATCTCGAACGCCAGCGCGTGCAGGCTGTCGCCGGCAAGGACGGCTTCGGCCACGCCGAAAGCCTTGTGGACGGTCGGCTTGCCGCGCCGCAAATCGTCATTGTCCATACACGGCAAATCGTCGTGGATCAGCGAATAGACGTGGATCGCCTCGATCGCCGCCCCAACCCGCAGGGCGCGCTCGGGATCGATCGCGAACAGTTGCGCGACGGCGCTGGTCAGCAGCGGCCGGAGACGCTTGCCGCCACCGACCGACGCATGTCGCATCGCTTCATAGAGGCGGTCACGGGCATCCCCGGGGGGATCGAGCAGCCTGACGAAAAAACTGTCGATGTCGGCCGACAGGCGGTCGGATTCAGCCTCGAAGTCCGCCCGGCTGCGGTCGAGCGTTTCAACTCCCATCGAACGGAGTCACTCCCGACGGCTTGCCGTCGGCGCCGAATGCAATTTGCTCGATCCGCGCCTGAGCGGCCTTCAGCCGCGCCTCGCAATGACGCTTCAGTCGGTCGCCTCGCTGATAGAGTTCGATCGACTGGTCGAGCGGCGCGGTGCCTTGTTCGAGCGTCTTGACGATCTGGTCGAGCTCGGCCAGCGCATCTTCGAAGCTCAGCTCGATATTCGGTTCGGCGGCATCCATCGCGACCGCTTCTGACCCCCTAGACCCGCCGAATCAAGTTTGCGTTTTTGTCCTTACGGTCGTTTAAACGGGTCCTTGATCCCCGGGACGATTTCGACCGACGCCGATTCCCCCGCTTCGCCGGCTTCGGCTGCGGCCAGCGCGGCCTCAGCATCAAGCGCATGTTGAACGCGTTCGGCGCGGAGCTCTTCGATCAATGCCAGCCGGTCGCTGTCGAGAGTCGTGTCGACATAGGCCGGAGTGCCGGCCGCTTTGGCCGCCTTGGCGATCGCCGCATCGAGCTCGCGCTGGCTCGTCAGGCCGAGCGTCACCGGATCCTTCGGCTGGATGTTGGCCATGTTCCAGTGACTGCGCTCACGGATCGCGGCGATGGTCGTCCGGGTGGTGCCGATCAGCTTGCTGATCTGGCCGTCGCTGACCTCGGGATGGTTGCGGATGATCCAGTTGATGCCGTCGGGCTTGTCCTGCCGCTTGCTGACCGGCGTGTAACGCGGCCCGCGGGTGCGGCGCACGGGGTCCGGCTCCTTGTGCATGGTCAGGCTATATTCGGGATCGGCCTGGCCCTTCTCGATCTCGGCATGGGTGAGCTCGTTGGCGCGGATCGGGTCACGGCCCGTTAGTTTGGTCGCCGCAGTGTCGTCCGCGATGGCCTGGATCTCGAGGATGTGAAGGCCGCAGAATTCGGCGATCTGCTCGAATGTCAGCGAGGTTTCTTCGACCAGCCAGGCGGCGGTCGCATGCGGCATGAGGGGCTGCGCCACGGTTTGTTGCTCCGTTACAAATAAATTGGGCCGCCCCTTACCGGAGCGGCCGTCGTAGGCGGTCGTCTAGTCCCGCTGGCGTGGCAGGGCAAGCGCTCTAGGCGCGATCGATCCGCGCGGCGTAGCAGCCGGGCTTCGCGTAATGGGCGTGGATGTATGCGACCTCCGGATCGGCGAAAAGCCGCTCGATCACCGGGTGTGCGTTATGGCCCTCGGCGACATCGGCGTCGATCATCGACCCGTCGGCGGAAAAGCCGCGCAGTGACAGCAGCCGCGAGCGCAACACTCCGGGCAAATGATCTCCGCACCAGCTTTCGGTTGCCCCCTCGCGCACGTAAACCGCGTGCGAGGACCGGTAGGGCGAATCGGCATCCTGGTGCTCGAAATTGACCAGCAGCAAGGTTTCGCCGGGCGTCGCGTCGCGCATTTCGATACGCTCGGGAAAGCCGGTACCGTTGACCATCACTCGGCGGGCGCGGTGCCTCGCAAGCCCTTCGTCGCTGAGTCCGTAAAGGGGGACGAATGGCTCGGGCGGAAGGCCGCGGACGATAAAATGCATTGGCTTTCTCCGGGTTGAGAGCGACTAATATGCGCACCCTGGCCAGAATGCTTCCCGCGCATTGCGGCCAAACCTTTGCTCGCTGGTCGAATTGCCGCTTGCCCGGATTTGCCCATCACGCCACTAGTCGTCGAGCGCATTTGGAGGGACCGTTGGAAGCAGCAACCGTAGGCGGCCCGGCCAAGCCGTTGTGGCGGCGGATCGTAGATTTTCCGCTGGCCGCGATGCTGATCGCGGTGGCGCTCTTCGCCTTGGCGCTGGTCGGCAGCATCATGATGGCCAAGCTGTTGCCACCGATGGACAAGGACATTGGGGATCTGGCCCGGGCGACGATCACCATCGGGCTGGTATGGTCGGTTTATAAGTGGGTCATCAGTCGTTTGGGCGAGCATCCACGGGACGATCTGCCACTGGACGAGGCGCCCAAGGGGTTGGGCCTGGGGCTATTGTTCGGCTTCCTGCTTTTCGCGCTTGTGGTCGGCGTGGCGGCGATTGCTGATGTCTACAACATCGTCGGCGAAGGCGGAACGGGCGCACTGGTTTCGGCGCTGATCGCGACCGCAATCCTGCCCGGGTTCATGGAAGAAGTGCTGTTCCGCGGCATCCTGTTCCGCTGGCTCGAGGAATTCGGCGGCAGCTGGCTGGCGCTGGCGTTGACCTCGCTGGTGTTTGGCTTCGGACATATCTTCAACCCCGGCGCGACCATGCTGTCGTCGTTCGCAATTGCGCTGGAGGCCGGGGTATTGCTCGGCGGGGCCTATCTGCTGACCCGCAATTTGTGGATGCCAATCGGGCTGCACGCCGCCTGGAATTTCACCCAGGGAGAGATTTTCGACGTCCCCGTGTCTGGGCTCGATTCTCAAGGGCTGGTCGAGGCCCAGCTGTCGGGGCCGCAAATTCTGTCGGGCGGAGCGTTCGGGCTCGAAGCGTCGCTGATCGCGATGATCATCGCCACTGCGGCGGGGGTGGTATTGGTCGTGCTGGCCATCCGCAAGAACGAGCTGGTGCGGCCGTGGTGGGTGGTGCGGCGACTGGCGCGCGACGGCGCCTTAGAGGAAACTATACGGATCGACGTCGACGGCGACACGGACCTTGCTGCCCCACTTTAGCGCGCCGAGCCAGTCGCGGATGACGTCCTGGACGTCGAGGCTGCGCGCCGCGTGGACGAGGATGCGCTGCCGGTGGCGACCGCGGAGCATAGCGAGCGGGGCGGGGGCCGGGCCGAACACCGCCATTCCGTCGACTTGCGGCGCGGCATGGCCGATGCGCCGCGCAATCGTTTCGGCCTCGGTGGAATCTTCGGCCGAGATGACAATCGCGGCAAGCCGACCGAACGGTGGCATGGCCGCCTCGCGCCGCGCTTCGGTTTCAGC
>JBDSBX010000017.1:0-4786 GCA_039921365.1 Sphingomicrobium sp.
CCACCTGCATATGCTCGCGAATATCCTCAAAGCCGATCATCTTCGTCTCCCTTTTGTTTGTCATCAAACGCGCACGACGGAATAAGGGGTGCGTCAGGCGTCCGGCTTCAGTACGATCTGCGAGATATGCCAGCGCCGCTGCGCCTCGCTCGAGCCGTCGACGTCATTGACACGCCGCAAGTTCGCCGTCCCCGAGCGGCTGAACTGGCCGCCGCTCTGCGACCGGCCGTACAACACCACCGGCACCGACACGTAGATCGACCCAGCCGCACCTTCTGTGTCGCCCGGCTTGCCGACCTGGAGGTGGACCTCGGAAGCGGTTTTGAACGAGTAAGCGAAAGCCGCGGCGGCGCTCACTTCCCCCCACAGCCTCGCCGCCTCGCCTAAGCGCTTCTGTTCGATCAGCGCGCCATAGCTCTGCATCACCTGCCCGGCCGCTTCGGCGCTCTTGGGGTCGATCGCGCCTTGGGGCTCCTTGAGCGGCGTGCGGTCATCGGGCAGCCCGCCGGGCGTTCCAGGTGCGGGCGGCGTCAACGTAGCCACCAAATTCTCCGCGAGAGCGGGCGCGTTGCTTGCCGCATTGGTCTCAGAGGGCTGCTCGCAAGCGCTCAGCAAAGTGGCGGCAAGGATCGCGATGCTCCTCTTGTCCATCCGTCGCCCTTTAGGACGCAATCGAGCGCGGCGGAACCGCTCACTCACCGGATCGTTCGTTTCGCCACAAGAACAGCTCAACACAGCGCAACTGGGAGAGAATCAATGGCTGACAACGATCATGACGTCGATCGCACGACGATCGTCGAAACCGGTGGCGGCGGCGGTGGTGGCGGCGTTCTCGCCGTGGTCCTGCTGATCATCGTCGTATTGGTCCTGTTGTTCCTGTTCAAAGACCAGCTCGGTTTTGGCGGCAACAAGACCAACATCAACGTACCCGACAAGATCGACGTCACCGTCAACCAGAACTGATTGGATCGCGGCCGGGTCCGTCCGGACTCACCGCACGCCGCGCAGGATGCGAGTCCATTGCGCGAAAACGGGCACGGCTCGACGCGGGCCGTGCCCGTTTGAATATGTCCGGCGCAGGCTTTAACGACAGCCCATGACAGCCAATTCGATGCGCTATTTAACCGGCTTCGGCGGCTACTTCGAAACCGAAGCGATCGCAGGTGCGCTGCCCAAGGGCCGCAACAGCCCGCAACGACCCGCCTTCGGCCTCTATGCCGAGCAATTGTCAGGCAGCGCGTTCACCGCGCCGCGTCACGAGAACCGCCGCAGCTGGCTTTACCGGATGCGGCCGACCGCCGATCATCGGCCGTTCGAGCGCTATCGCGGCGCACCGCTGTTCGCGCCGGGCACGGTCGACGAGCCACTTGCTCCCAACCGGCTTCGCTGGAGCGCCCCGGTCGACTTGCCGGAAGGCAAGGATTTCGTCGATGGCATGGTGACGATGCTCGCCAACCGCGACCCGGCGGACCTCGAGGGCGTCGCGGTGCATCTCTACCGCGCTAGCCGGAGCATGGACGGGCGAGTGTTCGTCGATTGCGACGGCGAGCAACTGATCATGCCACACTCGGGGACGCTGCGCATCACAACCGAACTCGGAAGGCTCGAAGTCGCGCCGGGATCGGTCGCGCTCGTGCCCCGCGGCTTAAAATTCCGGGTCGAGGTCGACGGGGAATGCCTGGGTTACGTCGCCGAGAACCACGGCGCGCTGTTCCGGTTGCCCGACCTTGGCCCGATTGGGTCGAATGGCCTCGCCAACCCGCGCGATTTCGAAACACCGGTCGCCTGGTTCGAGGACAAGGACGAGCCGACCGAAGTGATCCAGAAATCGCTTGGGTCGCTGTGGAGCACGACGCTCGACCATTCGCCGCTCGATGTCGTTGCGTGGCACGGCAATTACGCGCCGTTCCGCTACGATCTGAGCCGCTTTAACGCGATCGGCACGGTCAGCTTCGACCATCCCGATCCGTCGATCTTTACCGTCCTGACCAGCCCAAGCAATGTCCCCGGCCGCGCAAATGCCGATTTCGTCATTTTCCCGCCGCGTTGGATGGTCGCCGAAGACACCTTCCGCCCGCCATGGTTCCACCGCAACGTGATGAGCGAAGCAATGGGTCAGATCTCCGGCGCCTATGACGCCAAGGCCGAAGGTTTTGCTCAGGGTGGGCTCAGCCTGCACAATCTGATGAGCGGCCATGGGCCCGATCTCGACAGTTGGCGCAAGGCCAGCGAGGCCCAGCTCCAACCGGTCAAGATCGACGGCGCCTTGGCGTTCATGGTGGAGACTTGCTGGCCGTATCGCCCGACCCAATTCGCGCTGGACCGCGCGCAGCCCGATTACGACCGCGCCTGGGCGGGATTCCCCAAAGCCAGGCTGCCATGAGCGGATTGGACGAAACCCACGATCCCGCGCGGATGAGCTGGGTCGACGGGGCCGGCGAGGGCAGCGATTTCCCGGCGCAGAATCTGCCGCTCGGCATCTTCTCGGATGAGGGCCAGAGGCGTCCGGGCGTGGCGATCGGCAAGTTCATCCTCGACCTGACCGCAGCGGCCGATCTGCTCGACGAGGAGTGGCGGGAGGATCTGTCGCATCCGGTGCTCAACGCGTGGTTCGCCCGCGGGCCCGGCGACCACTCCGCACTGCGCCAAAGATTGTTCGAAATGCTGACCGACGAACGCTATCGCGACGATCTCGAACTGAGCCTGATCGTCCAGAGCGAAGCGCGGATGCACTTGCCGACGATCATTGGCGATTACACCGATTTCTATGTTGGCATTCATCACGCGACCAATGTCGGCAAGCAGTTCCGGCCCGACAATCCGCTGCTTCCCAACTACAAATATCTGCCCATTGGCTATCACGGGCGAGCCAGTTCGGTGCGGGCTTCAGGCGAAACGGTGGTGCGGCCCAATGGGCAGCGCAAACCGCCCGAAGCCGAATTGCCGGAGTTCGGCGCCAGCCGCCGTCTCGATTATGAGCTCGAGCTCGGCATGTGGATTGGCCGCGGCAATGAGCTTGGCCAGCCGATCCCGATCGCCAAAGCCAACGAGCATATCGCCGGCTATTGCCTGCTCAACGACTGGTCGGCGCGCGACCTGCAGGCGTGGGAGTATCAGCCACTCGGCCCGTTCCTCGCCAAGAATTTCCTGACCAGCGTGTCGCCATGGGTCGTGACCAGCGCAGCCCTGGCACCGTTCCGCAAACCGATGCCGCCGCGGTCGTCTGGCGATCCCGAGCCCCTGCCCTATCTCGACGAGGACAGCGACGGCGGAGCGCTTGGCATCGAGCTCGAAGTCACGCTGTCGACCGAGACAATGCGCGCCGCCGGGCTTGCGCCTCATCCGCTGTCGCGGGGCAGTGCGGCGGCGGCGATGTACTGGAGTGCGGCGCAAATCGTCACCCATCACGCGTCGAACGGGTGCAACCTCCAGCCCGGCGATCTGATCGGGACCGGCACCCTGTCTACCGACCGCGAAGACGGCCTCGGATCGCTGATCGAGATCAGTCGCGGCGGCCGGGAGCCGATCGCGCTGCCAGGCGGCGAGACGCGCAGTTTTCTTGAAGATGGCGACGAGATCACGCTCAGGGCGTGGTGCGAAAGCGACGGCGCGGTCCGCATTGGCTTTGGCGAATGCGTCGGTCGAGTCGTGGCGGCACCCCCGGCCTAAAGCAGGCCGAGGTTCTCGGCCATCAGCCGGGTCGCCTCGTAAATCCGGTCGAGTTGCGGGGTTGGAATGCCGGATCGCAATGCAATTTCGCGCGGCGCGCCGAGCAACGCCTCGAGCTCGATCGGGCGGCCGGCCTCGACGTCCTGGAGCATCGAGGTCTTGAATGCGCCGAGCCGGGCAGTCACCGTCAACCGATCCTCGCCGCTCTCGGTGATCGGCCAGCCGATCGCCGCGCCGACCGCAGCAAGCTCGGTCATCGCTTCGAGCATCCAGGCGCGGATCGCCGGTTCGGCGAGCAGCTTGTCGGCGGTCGAGCGAGTCAGCGCGGACAGGGGATTGATCGTCGCATTACCCCACAATTTGTACCAGATCGCGCGGCGGACATTGTCGCTGTTCTCGACCTTGATCCCGGCGCTTTCGAACAGCGCTGCAAGCTCGCCGATGCGCTTGCTCGTCCCGCCAGCCGGTTCGCCGAGGATGAGCTTGTCGGCGTGTTTGACCACGACATGGTTGGACGCCGCCCGGCTGCAGGCGGCGTGGACCACCGTGCCAATCACTTGCGGCGCGGGGAGCGCTGCGGCGATGCGGCGGCCCGGATCGACCGAAGCCAGGGACTCAGTGGTAAACCACCAGGGTACGCCATTCAGCAGCGGCACGATGCACGTCCCGGATCCGGCCATCGGCCGGGCGGCTTCGACCGCGGCGGCCAGCGCCGGAGCCTTGACCGCGATGACCAGAACGTCCTGCGGTCCCAGCTCGGCGGCTTCGCCGGATGCTCGCACGCGCACGACCTTTGACACTTCGCCATCATCCAGGCGCAAGCCGTCGCGGCGCAACGCTTCGAGCGTGTCGCCACGGGCCAAGACGCCGACCGTCCGGCCACTGAGCGCGAGCCTGGCCGCGACCCATCCGCCGATCGCACCGGCGCCAACCACGCCGATCCGCAGGCCGTCAGTCGCGTTCATGGGCCTGGATCACGTTGCTTTCGGGCACCCTTCGTTGCGAGAGTCGACCGTGGGAAAAGCTGGTGCCGCTTAGGTGACTCGAACACCTGACCCCCTCATTACGAAGGCAAGGGTAGGTTCTCGGAAGAACGTTATTAAACAATGCTTTAGTT
>JBDSBX010000018.1:0-3997 GCA_039921365.1 Sphingomicrobium sp.
TGACCAAGGTCGCGTTCGGCTGCCGAACCATCGAAGCGCTCGAAAAGCGCGTCATCGCGCGCACTCGGGATGACGAAGTGCGGGTAGCGACCAAGATGCGGCCCAAGCGGATGGAGGAGCTGATCGGCGGCTCCATCCACTGGATCGTCAAGCACCGATTGGTCGGGCGGCAGGAGATCCTTCGCTTTGAGGAGCGCAAGGACGGTCGCATCGACATCATTGTATCGGGCGCGCTCGAGCTGATCCCGCCGGTCCCCAAGCGCGCGCATCAAGGCTGGCGTTACCTCGCGGAAGAGCAGGTTCCACAGGACGCGGGCGACGGCCTCGCCGAGCTTCCGCCCCGGCTCTACTCCCAGCTCGCCGGGCTCAAGCTAGTTTGACGGCCGGCTGAACACCGCGCCGTGGGGCATTGCTTTGCCGGTTGCGCCATGCGGCCAGCTGGCACGGTCAAACGATACGCCGGGCGTCGAGGAACCCTTGTCGCGAAAGCTTTCGTCAAGCGACAGGCGACCGCTTGCGGGGTCGATCCGCGCGATCAGGATTCGCGTCTCGAATGCGATCTTGCCGCCGCTGATGACGATTCGCCGGCCATCGGGGGCAAGCGAGATCCAGTGCGGTCCCTGGCCGCCGGGCAGCACAAGGCGGCTGACTTCGACCGGCTTGCGCGGATTGGTCATGTCGAGACTGATCAGCCCCGCCTTGGTGTCGGTCGCCACCCAATAGCGTCCGGCGACCACCGGCAACGCGCATTCGCCGCCGCCGGAAAAGGCGTGAATGAACTCGGCCGTTGGCATTGGCCCTTCCAGGCCATTCAGCAGAAACATCCCGCAATTGAAGCTCGACACCACGACCGTTCGCCCGTCGGCAAGCACTCGCGCTTCGGCCGGATCCTCATTCTCCTGGCCGCGCGGCCCGGGGGCAAGCCGGATCGTCTTGAGCAATTTCAAGTCGGACAAGCGCCACAGCTGGACCGCGCGGCTGACGGCTTTGCCGTGCATGTCGGCGCTGGTGGTCACGACGCGGTCGAGCGCGGGCACAACCACCAGGCTGTAAGGGCGGATGAACGGCTCCACCGCCGGATCCGCGGCAGCCGATATGCGCAAGATGTCCCCCGCCGCGCTCAGTTCGACCAGCGCCCCGGCCTCGGCATTGTCGTGGCCGCGCATTTGATAGGTTGCCAGCAAGTTTCCGCTCGGCGTGCGCGCGAAACTGTGCGGGTGCATGAACTCGCCCGCCGCGCCGAACGACCCGGCGAGTTTCGGATTGAGCGGGTCGGTGAGGTCGAAGCGGAAGGTCTGCCCGGCGCCGAAACCGTTGGCGAATAGCATGCTACCCGCGGGCATTTCGTGCTCGGTGTGATGCGCAAAGCTGTTCGCCACTCCAGTCGGTGCCGTGGCGACCACCTCGCCGTACCTCGGCGAGCGTGCATCGGCGTCGATCACCGCGAGAAAATCGCTGGTTTTGGCGCCGACATCCGCGGCCCAGACGAGCAGATAGTCGCCGCGCGGCGCCGCCACTGGCACCGATGCGCAACCGGCCAACGCCAGAAACAATGCCGCAAATACCCGCATCGACGCCCCCTGCTGCCCCTTGTCCCGCAATCATGCCCGGTTTATCGACGCCGCTCCACATTATTGATCGGGAGGCCAGACCGTGACCATCACCCCCAACGTTTCGGCGGCAATCGACGCGAAAGTGGCGGCGCGGGCGATGCTCAGCCATCCCTTCTACCAGGCGTGGACCGAAGGCCGGCTGTCGCTCGACAGCCTACGCGATTATGCGCGCCAATATTTCCACCATGTCGAAGCGTTCCCGCGCGCGGTGAGCGCCGTCCACAGCGCCTGCCCTGACCGCGACGGGCGGCGGATGCTGGCCGAGAACCTCGCCGAAGAAGAGGGCCTCGAAGCCGGCAAGCAGGACCATGCCAGCCTGTGGCTGATGTTCGCCTGCGGTCTCGGCGAGAATGAGGACGCGGTTCGCGGGCAGGGCCTGAACGCCGAGACCGAAGCGCTGATCGAGACCTTCCAGCGGCTGTCGCGCCGGTCCTATGCGTCAGGCCTCGGCGCGCTCTACGCCTATGAGAGCCAGTTCCCGGGCGTCGCCAGCGCCAAGATCGAAGGCCTGGTCGAGCGTTACGGCATCACCGACGAGCCGACGCTGCGTTTCTTCCGGGTCCACGAGAGCGCCGACGTCGAGCATGGCCAGGTCTGCCGCGCCCTGCTCGACCGCCTGCCACAAGCCGAGCGCGCCGAGGCGATCGAGGCTGGTGACGAGCTCGCCGGCGCGCTGTGGAATTTCCTGTCGGGCGTCGAGCCCGCGTTTCGGTTCAGTAAGGCCGACTAGCGGCAGCCGGTCACGGTTGCCGACCCAGCGGCTTTGACGGTGCACGCCGGCGCTCCAGCGAGGTCGACGGCGGCCGCGCCTTCCACATCGATCTTGGCCGTGCCGGTGATCGTCGCCTTGACGGTCGCCGGCCCCTGCGCGGTGATGGTCGCGTCCTTGACGTTGAGCGCCGACGCGTCGAGCGACGCGACGCCTCTCAGGCTCGCGTTGAGCAAGGGTGCGGTGCCGGCGATCCTGACCCCCGCCGATCCCAGGATCGAAATCTTGAGCTGGTCGACGGCGGCCGACGCGATGCTCGCCATGCCCGACCCCTGGACCGAAAGGTCGAACGACAGGCCTTTCGCTTTGTCGATAGCCAGCGTCCCCGAGCCATTGACGTAGGCGGCGGTGAGTTCGTGCGTGCCGATGCTGATTTCGACCGGGCCCTTGGCCTCGCCCGGATAGCCGCCCCACGACGAGCGGTTGCCGCGGATGACCAGCGTCCGGCCCGTCACCTGCATCGACACCGCGTCGAGGGCTGGGCCGGATCCCGTGGCAGTTGCGAACGGCGCGACGCCCGTCGCCAGCCGGACTTTGAACGGGCCGTCGACGCGGATTCGGTCGAACCCGCTAACGCCGAAGTTGCGGGTGGCGGCGTCGGCGGGGGCCGGGAAACATGCGAGCAGGGCAATGACGGGAATGACGATGCGCATGGCGCACACCTTCACCACGCGATGGTTAACATCTCCCTTACGCTCCGACAGCCTAGCTGCAGCGAACGTTGCCCGAACCGACCTTGCTGACGCTGCACTTGGCACCACCAGTCATGGTCACGTCGCCCGATCCGGCGATATCGACCTTCGCGGTAGCGGTGGCGTTCGCGGCGATGGTGCCAGAGCCAGCGATCGAGACCGCGGCGGTTTGTACGACGAGGCCCGCTGCGCCGATCTCGCCCGAGCCAGCGATCTCATATTCCGCGGCGGCGGCGCGGCCCTTGCCGACATGGATTTCGCCCGACCCGGCAATGCCCGCCTTGAGCCTCTTGACGTCGACTTGGCCAAGCCGGAGATCGCCCGAACCCGCCACTCCCGCCTCGAACGTGTCGCCGGCGACCTTGTCAACGCGGATGGTGCCCGATCCGGCGATCTCGGCGGCGCTCAGTGCGGGCACCGTCACCGTCAGCTTGACCGGGCGATCTCGCGACCAGCCGAACTGCATCCCCGAGCGTTTTCGGGTGTGGATCTTGAGCTTGCCGCCCTCGACCACGACCACCATTCGACCGATCGCTTTCTCGCTGCCGCTGGCGCGCACTGACGGCGCGCTGCCGGTAATGACGGTTACCGCATAGGGCCCGGCGACCTCCAGGCGGTCGAATGCGCCGACCTGATAGTTGCGGGTGGTCGCTGGCCCGACCGATTCATCGCGGTCGCGCGCGCACCCTGTCGAAGCCGTCGCGGCCGCGACCATTCCCAAGATGATTGCCTTGCGCATCAAGTCCTCCCCTGAACTGTGTTAACGTAGCAATACACCAACAGCGACGGTTTCGGCAAGCTCAAAAGAGAAGGGCGCACCTCCGTCCGGAGGCGCGCCCTTCGTTAAGACCAAAGCTGCAACCGACGGTTAGGCGGCAAGCTCCTTGGACTTGTTGTGGATCGCCGCCGCCTCGTTGAGGATC
>JBDSBX010000019.1:0-3189 GCA_039921365.1 Sphingomicrobium sp.
CATCGCGAGCGACCACCGTCTTGCGGACGTTCCAGTTCTTCATGGCTCTCGCTCCCCCGTCACCCCGGGCTTGACCCGGGGCCTGCCTTGCGGACGGTTGAAGAAGAAGGCGGGTCCCGGGTCAAGCCCGGGATGACGGCTGCGGTCGAATCAATAGTCCTTTGAGACCCGGACGTTGGCGCTGGTTCGACCAACCGTCGAGATCGACGACAGCAGGGATAGCCAGCGAGTCATTTGATATTCGACGCGCGTCGCGGAATAGCCCTGCCCGTCGGTGATGACTTCGACGAACAGCTTGCGGCCGATGTATTTGCCCGCCGACAGCGAGGTTTTCTGCCCGGTCGCGATGTCCGCCGGTACGATCCGCAAGCGGTCGAGGCCGACCGCCCGGCGGAGCGCATTAATCGGGTCGAGGCTACCCGAGCCCGAATTCAGCGCCGCCACCGCCGATGCGAGTTGCAGCGCCTCGGGCGCCGACAAATTGGTGATCGAAGTGCCGAACAGGATCCGCGACAGTAATTCGTCCTGCGGCAGCGCCGGGACGCTGGCGAACATGATTTCGGGCTTGAGGCCGGTTCCCGTTACCCGGACGCTGGCATCGAGCCCTTGGACCTGCGCTTCGGCATGGATGTCGAGCAATGGATCGGGCGGGCTTTCGCCACGGAAACGGATGACCCCGCGGTCGAGGCGGAAGTTGCGGCCGGCGAATTCATAATCGCCGCGGACCAGGTCGGCCCGGCCGGTGAAGCGCGGCGCGTCGGCTGTCCCGCCGATCGCCAGCTGGGTGGTCCACTTGCTGTTGATCCCAAGCCCGCGCACATTGAGGTCTCGCCCGGAGACGTCGAGGTCCAGCCGCCACGGTTGAAGTTGGGCCACTTCGATGACATCCGCGGGGTCGAGGCCGCGGTGGCTGACTTGCAGCTTTGGAACGGCAGCCGCGGCGCTCGCCCGACCGAGCTGGAAGCGGCCCTTGTCAAGCGTCAATTTCCCCGTAATTGCGCCGCCCTCGGCGGTCGAGCGAATGCGCAACGGACCCGTCACCCGGGCAGCAATGTCGTCGCGGTTGAGGAGCAGCGCCTGGCGCGCGTCGAAATTCAGGTCGAGCAAGCTGCGCCCGCCCGAAAAGGTCACGCTGCCTGACCCGGCGATGGTCCCGCCGCCGCCGGTTCGGCCGGTCATTGTGTTGAACACCAGCTTGGGGCCCGAGAAGCGGGCGTCCGCAGCCAGTTGGTCGATCACCATGCCGGTGACCGCGCTTTCCAGCCGCGCGCTCTGGGTTCGAAGCGAGCCGCGAATGGTTGGATCGACCAGGCGGCCGCCAATATCGGCGCCGATCGCGATCGGACCCGACAGGTCGATGATTTCGGTCCCCGACAGCCGCCATAAAGTGTCGGCGGGTCCGGTGTAGCGCAGCTGAGCGAACAGCGGGGCATTGATAAGCTCGGCGATCAACGGACCACGGCTGAGCGGAGCGAAACGCGCCTGGGCGCGGCCGATGGTCTTGCCGCCGCTTGCCGCGACCGCGCGGAGCGCCGCCTTGTCGCCGCCGACCACGGCGGCCAGCCCGACATCGATCGGTTGCGACGCGAGCACCAGCCCAGCGCGGCTGAGCCCGCGGATCTGGAGGTCGGCGCGGCCGCTGCGGCTGCCTGTCCAGGCATAATCCAGGCGGCCGGTCGCCGATCCCTCGAGCCCGAGGCCGGGCCAGGCGATGTCGAGGATCTGCATCGGCATCGAGCGCAACTGTGCGTGCAGTTCGGGCGCCGAGCCGCTGCGGCCCGACAAGGTGCCGGTGCCGCCGGCGAAGCTGAAGTTGGTCGGCGCCAGGCTCCAGCCGTCGCCCGACCGGAATAGCACCGCCGCCTGCTGCAAGATCAGCGGACGCCGCTCGATCTGTCCCTTGCCCGTTAACTGGACGCTGTCGGGCGTGACGTTGGCGAGCGTGGTGAAGTCGAATGCGGCGCCGCGGCGGCCGGCGATCGCCGTGCGGACCTGGCCGCTGCCATTGACCAGCCGCGCGTTGGCGGTGAGGCGGGCCAAAGTGATGCCCGTCATCTCGAAGCCGCGCGCGTCCACCACGCCATCGACGGTGGTGCGCTCGTCGGCAAACACGATGGTACCGTCGAGCCGCCCCGAGCGCACCGCGAAGATGCCCGGAAAGCGGACGCCATTGGCCCGCAGATGCGCTTCGATCTTCTGGGCAACGCCGACCGGCTCAAAGGCCAAACTGCCGTTGAGACCGCCGCCCGCCACCGCCAATGTGCCGGTGAAGCCGCCGGGGTCGGAGCGCAAATTGCCGCTCGCAGTGGTGCCGCCAACATTCAGCGCGGCGATGGCGATGGTCGCCCGGCCGCCGCTCGGAAGCAGGATTCGCCCGTTGCTGGTGAATGGGCCGAGGCGCGAAGCCCCATTGGCCGTGTAATCGAAACCAGCCGCGTTCGGCACCAGCAACAGCCGCATGTCTCTGAGGCCCAGGGACTCGTTTGGCCGGTCGAGGAACAGCTCGACGCGCGGCCGTTCGATCCGGCCATCGAGGACCATCCTCAACGCGCCATATTTTGCCTGGCGGCCGCGCGTCTCGATGTGGAACGTGCCATCGCGGTTGCGCCGGCCGGCGCCGCTCAACCGGAGCTTTGGCGCGAACAGCTGGAGATTGGTGAAGTGGACGACGCCATCGTTGCCGCGTTCGAGGTCGGTCTCGATCCGCGGCAGGCCGCCGGCGATGTCGCGGAAGAAGCTGTTGTCTAACCGCCGGACCCAGGCCTTGCCCTTGCCGATGACCCGCGACCCCTTGCCGCCGGGCCCCGGGATCACCTTGAGGTCGCTGATCACGTCAACGATCCCAAGGCCGGGAATGGTGTAGCGGGTGAGGCCGCCGGAGATCAGGATTTCGAAACGCCCGGTAACCAGGTCGATCAGCAGCGCCACTTTGCCGTTCAATTTGCTGCTTGTCAGGTGCAGCCCCTCGCCGCGAACGAATTTGTCGGAGATCGTCAGCATCCCCTCGAGCCGCGCGTTGGCGAGAATTGCGCCGGCGACGTCGCCGACCCCGGTCAACGCCCGCGCCTGCAATCGCAGCGGCACCCGCATCGGCCATGGCGAGCCCCGCCCCCGCCCCTCGGCGCGGACGTCGACAAAACCCGCATTGTCGAACTTCACCCCCGGCGAGGTCAGGCGGTACGCGTAGTT
>JBDSBX010000020.1:0-8623 GCA_039921365.1 Sphingomicrobium sp.
GTCGAGGCGGCGGGGCTGGTGAAGTTCGACTTCCTCGGCCTGAAGACGCTGTCGGTCTTGAAGCAGGCGCAACGGATGCTCGCCGCCCAAGGCGTCAACGTCGACCTCGACGCGCTTCCCTGGGACGATCCGCAAGTCTATGAACTGCTCCAGCGCGGCGATACGGTCGGCGTCTTCCAGCTGGAATCGGAGGGCATGCGCCGCACCCTCTCGGCGGTCCGCCCGACCGCGTTCGGCGACATCATCGCGCTGGTCGCGCTCTATCGGCCCGGCCCGATGGACAATATCGGCATGTTTGGTGACCGCAAGAACGGCCGCGTCGCGCTCGCCACCCCGCATCCCCTGCTCGAGGAGCTGCTGCGCGAGACCTATGGCATCTTCGTCTACCAGGAGCAGGTGATGGAGGCGGCCAAGGTGCTCGCCGGCTTCACGCTCGGCGAGGCCGACTTGCTGCGCCGCGCGATGGGCAAGAAGATCCAGAGCGAAATGGCCGCCCAGCGCGCCGGCTTCGTCGCCGGCTGCCTGACCGTCAACGGCATCCCGGCGCCCAAAGCCAATGAGCTGTTCGACCTGATCGACAAATTCGCCGGCTACGGCTTCAACAAGAGCCACGCCGCCGGCTACGCCTTGATCGCCTACCAGACCGCGTGGCTCAAAACGCATCACCGCGCCGAGTTCACGGCCGCGTCGATGAGCTTCGACATGGCTCAGACCGACAAGCTCGCTCTGTTCGTCGAGGACATGCGCCGCGGGGACGTCGATTGCCTGCCGCCCGACATCAACGCCAGCCGCGCCGATTTCTCGGTTGAAGGGGAGGCGGTGCGCTACGCCTTGGGAGCGCTCAAGGGCGTCGGCGAAAAAGCGATGGAGGCACTGGTCGCCGAACGAGAGGCCAACGGCCCTTATCTCAGCCTCGAGGATTTCGCCGCGCGCATCGACCCGCGCCTGCTCAACAAGCGCCAGATCGAAAGCCTGGTCGGCGCCGGCGCGTTCGACTCGATTGTCGCCGACCGTCCGGCGCTCTATGCCGCGGCCGAGACCCTGCTCGCCCACGCGGTCAGCGCGGCGGACGAGCGCAGCAGCGGCCAGGCAGCGCTGTTCGGCGGCGAGGCGAATGCCGGCGTCGCCCCGATCCGCCTGCCGCGCGGGGCCTCGTGGACGCTCGCCCAGCGAATGGCGGCCGAGCACGACGCCTTCGGTTTCTATTTCTCAGCCCACCCGGTTGATTCGCAGCGGCATCTGCTGGCTGCCCATGGCGTGAAAAACTTCGCCGAGCTGGCCTCGATCCCGGTCTCCGCCGAGGGACGCTCAGCGGCGATGATGGCCGGGCTGGTCGAGGAAGCGCGCTGGCGCACCTCCGCCCGCGGCCGGCGCTACATGATGGCGACCCTGAGCGATTCATCCGGCCAATATTTCGTCACCGCCTTCGACGACGAGCCGTGCGCGGCGCTCGAGGCCGCAATGAAATCCGGCGGCTGCGGGCTGATGACCGTCGAGCTCGACCGGCGACCGGGCGACGAGGTCCCGCGAGTTACGGTCAAGCGCTTCCAGCCGCTCGACGCGCTCGCCCAACGGACCCGACTGGAAATGGTCGTCCGAGTGCCCGACACCGACGCCGTCCAGCGCCTTGCCCGCGAGCTAGTCGGCGCCCACGGCGGTACCGGCGCAATCCGCTTGATTGTCCCGCTGGCAAGCGGCGCCGAGGCGATCGTCCTGCTGGGCCGCGATTACCTCCTCGACGCCGAACTGGCCGCCCGCATCGAGCGGCTCACCGGCGAGGGCAGCGTCGACCTCGCGGTGCAAGAGCCGCCCAAACTGGCCTTGGTGGGCTAAGTTTTCAAATGCCGTTGGCGGGCGGTTGCTCAGTCGGGGGTACCGGCTCGTCCTCGGGTATCTCCGGCGCTGTTGTTGGCTCTGCAACATTGGTCGCCGGCTCCAACGGCAGTGGAACCTCCGATCCCACCGGCGCCGCCTCGACCGCATTCTCGAGCGGCGGCAACGGTTGGCTGGTCTCATATTCCTCGCCCGGCAGCTTGGCCGGTGCCTTGCTCGGCGGCGGCGTCTTGTTCACCGGCGCGGTAATGCCCTGGTAGACGCACGCATCCAGGCCCTGTTGTCCGACCGCGCCGATCCGCGCCGCGATCGTCCCGCCATAGCGCCGAGTGAAACCCTTGGGAGCAACCGCGCCGCGCTTCTTGGGCAGCGGCAATATGGCGGCGATCCGCCCCGCCTCGGTGGCGCTCATCGCGCTCGCGTCATGACCGAAATACCGCTGCGAACCGGCATTGACCCCGTAGGTGCCGATCCCGGTCTCGGCCAGGTTGAGATAAACCTCCATGATCCTTTGCTTGGGCCACAGCGCCTCCTCAAGCAGCGTAAACCACGCCTCCAGCCCCTTGCGGACATAGCCGCCGCCCTGCCACAAAAAGGCATTCTTGGCGGTCTGCTGGCTGATCGTCGAGCCGCCGCGGATCCGCCCGCCCGACGCATTGCGCTGCATCGCATCCTCGATCGCTTCATAGTCGAAGCCGTCGTGGCTGCAGAATTTGCTGTCCTCGCCCGCGATCGCCGCCCGGACCATGTCGCGATCGATGTGTTCGATCGGCAACCAGTCGCGCGACGCGCCGCGCCCGGCGATCAGGTCGCCGACCATGGTCGCGGTAATCGGCGGGTTGATGAAGCGATAGGCGAGCACCCACAGCACCGACCCCAACAGGAAGATCAGGATGAGCTTGAAGATCAAGCCGAATATCCGCCCCGCCACCGACCGCTGCCGCCGACGCTTGTAGCGGGGGATCGTGGAAGTGGGTCGCTTGGCCATGCGCCGCGATTAGCCGCCGCGTCCCGGCTCGTCGAGGCATCGCCTAAAAGAAGAAATTAGATGGCGAATGCCACTCGGAAACATGCACCCCGGCCGTTGGGGTTGGGCATGACTTCGACCCCGCCGCCCAATTGCTTGGCCAGGACTCGCACCACTTTCATGCCCAGGCCTTCGGAATTCGCCACGTCGAAGTTTTCGGGAACGCCGGAGCCCTGATCGCAAACGCTCAATTCGCGGCGGTCGCCGTCGGCCTTGTAGATGACGTTGATCTTGCCCGCGCCGTGCTTGGCCGCGTTGGTGACCAGCTCGTTGGTCAACAGGCCGATCGGCTGGATCAGGGTGGTCGGGACCGTCCCTTCGTCCCCGCTGACCTCGACCGCCACGCCGCAAATGTCCGACAGATCGCCGCACAGCCGCGAGAGAAAGGTAATGCACGAGGCCTCGGCGGTGTCGCTCGAATAGAAGTTCCGATGGACGCGGGCGACGGCGGCGACGCGGGTTGCCGCTTCCTTCAAGCGATCCGAGGCATCACCGGTGCCGGCCGCGCCGCCGCTTTGCATGGTCAGCAGGCCCGACACGAACTGCAGGCTGTTCATCACGCGATGATCGATCTCGCGAGCCATTAGCTCCGCGTGAGCGATGGCGGTCCGCGCGGCCAGGCGCAACTCAAGCTGATCGACAACCAACGATGCGAGATCCTTGAGATCGGCGAGCTGGTCCTCGTCGACCGTCCGCGGCTCCTTGTCGATGACGCACAATGTCCCGAGATTGAAACCGTCCGCAGTCTGCAACGGCACGCCCGCGTAAAATCGCAGCCCAAAGTCTCCCGCGACCAGCGGATTGGCCAGCGACCGCGGGTCGGTGCTGGCATCGACCAGGACATGCGCCTGGTTCGACAGGATCGCGGAGGCGCACAACCCGGGATCGCGGCCGATCTCCTCGACCTCGAGGCCGTGGTGCGATTTGAACCAGATCCGGTCATGATCGACGATGCTGATAATCGAAATCGGCACGTCGAAGCGCCGAGCCGCCATCGCCGTCACTCGGTCGAAGCTTCCGTCTGCCGGCGTGTCGAGGATTTCATAGCGGTGCACCGCGGCCATGCGTTCGGCCTCATTGTCGGGGAAAATTCCGGGATTCAGCTCATTCATAACGTGCCCCTTGGCGCCGCGAACTAATCAACCCGTCAGTCTGAAAACTTCGCTTGGGCAACCATTTAGCCGCTTTCAAACCAAGATAGAAGGACCGATTCTCCGCGTCGGCGGGATTAAAATGGCAATGCATTCAAAAGGATGGCATCAACCCAATGGTGATCGGCCTGACGGGTCGGTGGTGGGGGATTTCAATGAAAAGCAAGATGACGCTGTGCCTGGTGAGTGTCTGCCTCACGTTGGAGGCCTGCTCGTCGCGGCCTCGCGAATTCACCCCGGCGCTCGGCGCCGCGCCCGCCAGCCAGTCCGGGTTCGAGACCGCCTACGCCACGTGTCAGCAGTTGCTGGTTGCGGGCAAATTGGACTCCAGCGGCCGCAGCGGCTCGGCTGGCGCCGGCGTTGCCGCCGGGGCGGCGACCGCGGTAGCCGGCGGCTCGGCGGCGGCCGCTGCCGGCGGGTATGCCGGGATGGCCGCGATGGGTGCCACGATTGTCCTGCTGCCGTTCGCCATTTTGGGCGGCGCCTGGGGGATGTCGCGGATGAAGCGGGCCAAGAAGGAACGCGCAATCAAGACCGCGCTCGAAGGCTGCCTCGACGAGCGCGGCTATCATGTCGCGGGCTGGTCGAAAGGCGTCAAGAAAGCGATGATCGTCAAGCCCGCCAGCGGTGGCAATTAATCCTGGTCGTTGGGGCGTTCGGCCAGTCTCTTCAAATAAGCGTAGACGGCATCCCGCTCGTTCGGGGTCAGTTGCGAGAAGCGGGATCTGGCAACCGATTGCATCAGCGGCTTCAACTTGCGGTTGCCGGTCGGCACGCCTTGCGTAATGAGACGCTCGAATTCGGCCCTCGAATAGCCGCCGGCGACGATTAGGTCGGGCGTGTCGCCTTCGACTCCCTTGAGTTGGGGTCCATGACATTCGGCGCAAGTCACGCTGGTTACATACCGGCCAAGCTCATGCTCGCGGCCCAGGTCCGGAGGCCTTCTGTCCTTGAGTTCGGGCACCAAAGCCGCCGCGGGCTTGATCTTGCCCGACTTGATCTCGGCGATGGCGCGAGGGCCGAGCAGCGGCTCGGGGGATGGCTTTCCAGCCGGCGCCATGGACCGCAGATACGCAACCAGCGCGGCCACATCATTCTCCTGCAAATGCTGGAAAAGCTCGGAGGGCATCACCCACAGATCGCGGCGGCGCGGATGTACGCCCTTGGTCAGCAACGCGCGGAGCTCCGCCTCGGTCATCGCCGGGATCGCAGTCGTCAAGTTGGAAGCCCAGGTCACGCCATAGCCTTTTGGCTCGTCGTCCCACAGCTCGCCCTGCAATGCCTTGCCGTGGCAGCCCCGGCAGCCGAGCACCCGCGTCAGCCGTTCGCCATGCGCCAGCCGGGCCGCGGCCTCAGTGACCATCGCCCCGTCGAAGGTCACCGGCGGTTCCGGCGTCGCCGACGAAGTCTTCGAGCTATCCGCGCCCTCGCAGCCGGCGGCCAGGAGCAGCGCCAACACGGCCATTGCCCGCATGATCAGTTCTCCGCTCCAGCGGGCGGACGCCCGCTCCGACGGGAAGGTTAGCAGCTGCGCCAGGGTCCGCAACGGCCGCTGGCAGGCGAAGATTGCCATCCGCATCCTTTCAGCCCACAGCCCGTCACGATGTCGGGTGCAAATTGCCTTTAGTCTTCCTCGCCTTGGCGCCGGCGACCGTCTCGACCCCGGCCGAGAATATCCCAGTGGCAACATCCCGGCCGTGCGACGCCCGGCGGCCGATCAGCGAGGAGATCGTCGTTTGTGCCCGGCGCGGTGACGGCTCGAGCCCCTATCGTATCAAGCCCATCAAACTGCCGAGCTCGGGCCTTCCCAAGGCCGAGATGGCGCTTGGTAATGGGGTCAGTGTGAGCGCTGAAACCGAAAGCTCCGACGTCGGCGGCTTCCCGTCGAACCGCGCAATGGTTCGGCTGAAAATCAAATTCTAGGCGGGCGGCCCGGCTTCGCGCCGATTACTGGGCAGCCGTGGCCACCGGCTGGGGCGGCACCGAGACATGCTCGTTGACGATCTTCCAGCTGCCGTCTTTCTGGCGCTGGAACACGTCGGTGAAGCGTGCGCTGACGGTCGGACGCGCGGCGCCGGCGGCAACCGTGAACGTTTCGATCCCGGAGCTGATGAACGCGTCGCCGCCAAGCAACTGAACCTGGCGATCGATGACCTTGTAATCGGCCGGTTGCATGCTGACGAAGGTCTGCGCCCACCCCGATTGGACCTTGCGGTCGATGCTCGGGTCGGGCGAGCCGGCGTCGATCATCACCGCATTGCTGGCATATTGCGCCATGATCGCCTTGGTATCGCCTTTGATAAAGCTCGCCTCGGCACGCTCGGCGATTTGCGTCGCCTCGGCCATGGTCACCGGCGCGGCGCCGCTTGGCGCCTTGGCGCAAGCCGCAAGGGCCAGTGGAATTAGGATGATGGACGATCGCATTGGCTGCCTCCTGTTAGCGCCTACAACTCCGCAACGGTTTGAAATGTCCGCAATGGGCTGGCGTTACAGCTCGGATTCTTCGTCGGCTGGATAATCTGCGTTGACGATGCCCCAGACGATGCCGAGCGCAAACCCCGCCCAGGCCAGCATCGCATAGGGCGAATTGAAGCCTGTAACGGCGATGGTGAGTGCACCCAAAAAGCCGAGCAGATAAGAGCCCGGCGGCGTTCGTTTGCCGGCGAGTTCGTGAGCGATCCAGCCTTTGTCGTCTGGCGAGCCTGCTTCGCCGGGGGCCCCGAGTTGCCGTTGGCTCTACATCACGGCTTCACTCCCCTGGGACAACGGGCATTCCTTGACTCCCGGCGGATGCATGTGGCTGCCGTGCGGTGTATAACCGGCGAGGATCATGCGATCGAGCTGACCCTGGTCTTTCGGCAACGGGACAACGTTCGACGATTTCTTGGCGGAATCGGGCCCGGGCAAGATCACGTTCGACGCCGCCGGCGCAGAGACGGCGGTGTCCTTCGGCACCTCACGCTCACAGCCGGAGATGCCGAGTGCGAACAGCAATACAAGTCGTTTCATCACCATTTCCCCGTCATGCAAAGGAGCAGAAGCTTGGTCTGGCCGAGTCACGACAAATGTCGGGCGCGTTGCGAGCACCTCGCCAGTAATTCATCAGCCCGAGTTCGCGCACCAGGCGGGCATAGCCAGGCTCTTCCCGCGCAGCCGCAAGATTGGGTTCGAACAACACTTCGGCGTCGAACAATCCGCGCGTCCGCACTAGGTTCGTGGCAGCTTTAAGCGCAGCTTCGCGGGCCCCGAGGGCCGCGAGCGTGCCAACCACGAGCCGATCATTGTATCGGGGATCGACCGAAAAGTTTTCGAGCTCTGAAACCGATTTCGCCCGAAGCGCGGCATTTGGTGATTTTAGCGCCTGAAAAGCGGCGGTCAGCGTGTGCCGCTGCACGCTCGTCAGCGGGAGGTCCGCGGCCCGCAGCAAGGTGATCGCTTCGTCATAACGGTGGGTCCACAACGCCGACTTCATTTTCAGCAAGCGAAGCGAAGTCGCGTCGGGCCACAACGTCAGCGTGTCGGCCAAAATGCGGTCGGCCTCGTCGTTGCGGCCAACGACATAGAGCGACTGGGCAAAGCGAAGATTGCTGAAGGGCGCCAGCGGGCGCATTGCCCGCGCCTGTTCATATTGCCCGACTGCTTCCTCCATGCGTCCGACCGACGCCAGGAAGTCGCCGTACGCCTGACGCTCGCACCCGCATTCGGTCGGCCTGACGCTGATCGCTTTCTTGAGCAGTGCTTCGCGTTCGGCATAGCGATTTAGCGGCAGAAGCCCGGCAATCGCCATGTAGCCTTCCGGATTTTGCCGATCGAGCTCCATCGACTTGCGTGCCGCCGCCATGCCCTCGTCGCGAAGCTGCTTCGCTTCCGCGGACTCGCCGGCAGCGAGCGGCACTGCCGCCAGTGCCAGCGCCGACCAGCCGAAAGAAAAATCGGGCACCGCAACCGTCACTCGCCGGGCGGCGTCGAGCTCCGCCGCCTGCGTGGCCGAGCCGCCCCAATGTTCGTTGCACCATTTGAAATAGAGCGACAGCGCCTGGTCCGACATCCGGCTCTTGTACGAGGAGGCGCCCCACAGGCCGCAGCGGATGACCTGGCTCGCGCCGACCGCGGCCTGGCGCGCGGCGACGGCGTCGGCGGCTTCGTGTTCGTAGGCACCGGACCACAGCAGCACGCCCGACTGCCGGTTCTTGAGATTGACCGTGAAGCGGACCGAATCTCCCAGGCCGCTAACCGCTCCGTCCATCTCGAACGGCGCGGACAAACCAGCTGTGCCATCGCCGACCGCGACCACGGCGACAGCATTCTCGGCACCAAAAGCGGCAAGGATCTCCTGCCCGAGCATATCGGGAAGCGCCCGGGGCAGATCAGCCGAGACGAGCGCGAACCGGCCGATCGCAACCCTGGGGGTGATCCGGTCGGTCCCTGACCAGACTCGAGGATAAAGGAATATGCCGCCGAAAATGAGGACGAGGACGGCCGTCGCCGCAACGCCCCAGCCGCGCAAATCGAAGCTGCTTCGCCGCCGCTGAACGGCCAGGGCCCCAGCGGGCCCTGCGTGGGGGGTTGCGCCTTTCGCCTTCTCGGTGATCGCCGCCTTTAGCGGAATTAG
>JBDSBX010000021.1:0-5742 GCA_039921365.1 Sphingomicrobium sp.
GCTCCCCGCTCGCGCTTGAAGAAGCCGCCGGGAATGCGGCCGGCAGCCGAGAATTTTTCCTGATAGTGGACGGTCAGCGGGAAGAAGTCCTGGCCCGGCTTGACGGTCTTGGCGGCGGTGACCGCACACAGCACGACGGTTTCGCCGAGGGTCGCGAGGACCGCGCCATTGGCCTGGCGGGCAACGCGGCCCGTTTCGAGCTTCAGCGTCTTGCCGCCGAGATCGATTTCGACAGTTTTCATATTGAACATGTGGTTTCCTTCACCCGGCGGCCGAATGCGCGCCGGGACATCTTGCAGGCAAGCCGGCCTGCAGCGGTTCGGGGCGTTGAAATGGCCCCACGGACTCCTCGCCGAATTGCGAGGTTTCCTTGAGCAAAGGGCGCCGCGAGGGGCGCCCTTGTTGAATTATTTACGCAGACCCAGCTTGGCGATGAGATCGGTGTAGCGCTTCTCATCCTCGCGGCGGAGATAATCCAGCAGCGAGCGCCGCTTGTTGACCATCATCAAAAGCCCGCGCCGCGAATGGTTATCCTTGGCGTGGGTCTTGAAATGCTCAGTCAGGGTGTTGATGCGGCTGGTGATGATCGCGACCTGGACCTCGGGCGAACCCGTGTCGTCGTCGGCGCGGCCATGTTCCTTGACTAACTCAGACTTGCGTTCGGTGGTAATCGACATCGTCAAACTCCTGTATTTTAAAGGTTGAACCCGCGAACGACCGTGAGGCCGTTCGCCGAAGCTTCCACCAATGCGACCGGGACGTCGTCCAGGCACGCGAGTTGAAGCCCCGGCGTTACGGGGAAACCGGCAAGCGTCTGTCCATGTCGGAGCAGCTGAGCCTGGCCGGGGGTGACGGGGAGGGCCGGGATGTCGTCCAGCGCCGCAGTGAGCGGAAGTACCGCCCCATCGAATTGCCGCGCCTTAGCGGCTTGGTTCAAAAAGTCCAGCGAAATGGCCCGATCGAGCAAGAACGCGCCGGCGCGCGTGCGGCGGAGCATGGTGACGTGGCCGACAGTGCCGAGCGCCTTCGCGATGTCGCGGGCGAGGGAGCGGATGTAGGTGCCTTTCGAGACGGTGGCGCAAAAAGTGATTTCATCGACTTCCTCCGCGTCTCCACGGCTCCGCGTGCAACCGTCTTTTTGTTCACGCGGAGACGCGGAGACGCGGAGGGAAGTGATGGTCACCCGCCGGGCCTTCATTTCCAGTATCTCACCAGCTCGCGCTCTTTCGTAGGCGGCTTTGCCGCCGATTTTCAGGGCGGAGTAAGCGGGCGGGATTTGTTCGATGTCGCCGGTGAATTGCGGAAGCACCGCTGCGATTTGGGCTAGCGTCGGGCGGACGTCGCTGGTGGCGATGACTTGCCCCTCGCCGTCGAGCGTGTCGGTTTCCTCGCCGACGCGGATGGTGAAGTCGTAAGTCTTGGTCGCGTCGAGCATTCGGCCGGCGAGCTTGGTCGCCTCGCCGAGCGCGATCGGCAGGACGCCCGAGGCCAGCGGGTCGAGCGTGCCGCCGTGGCCGACCTTGGTCTTGGGCTCGCCGGCTTCGCGCAACAGTCGCTTGACCGCCGACACCGCCTGGGTCGAGCCGAGGCCGACCGGCTTGTCGAGGATGATCCAGCCGTGGAGCATCAGCCGGGGCCGACGCCGGCCATCCCCAGCAGCCAGCCGGCAAGGCTGTTGACGATTGGCGAAACGACCCGCTTGACAATGTCGGCGCTCGGCGAAATCGCCGGCAGCACGAGCAGCAGGAAGACGAACACCAGCAGCGAATAGCGGCCGATGCTTCGGAAGCGCTTCGCGGCATCGGGCGGCAGCAGCCCTTCGACAACGTGCCCGCCGTCGAACGGCGGCAAAGGGATCAGGTTGAAGATCGCAAGGAAGATGTTGATCAGGACGAAGTTGATCGCGTTCTGGGCGATGAACACGGCGGCGGGACTGACGACACCGCCGGCCATCGCGACCGTGGCCGCGAGAACCAGGCTGCCGATCACAGCGAGGGCCAAGTTCATGCCGGGCCCGGCGAGCGCGACGAGGACCATGTCGCGGCGCGGATTGCGCAGGCGCTGGTAATTGACCGGGACCGGCTTGGCCCAGCCGAAAATCGGCGCGTGCGCTAGCGCCAGCAGCATTGGCAAAATGAGGGTTCCGAACGGGTCGACGTGACGGATCGGGTTGAGGGTCAGCCGCCCGCGCTCGGCCGCCGTCGGATCGCCGAGCCGCTGCGCGACCAGCCCATGCGCGACCTCGTGGAAGACGATGGCGATGATCAGTGGCACCAGCCAAACGGCAATCTGGTAGAGGGTATTCTGGTTCACTTGCGCAGCTTGCCGAGCCAAGTGACAAGCCGCTCCGAAAGCGCGATGCGACGGTCGTTGAAGCTGTGGTCGGTTGGCCAGGTTGCGCCGGTCGCGCCCGGATTGACGGACGTTCGAACGGCCTTGAGGACCGCGGCATTCGGTGCCCCGCCACCACGCTCGGCGCCGATGATGTCGAGGGGGCGATTGCCGTAAGCGAGCACTCGCTTGGCGAGATCGAACCGTGAACCGCGCGCGCGCAGTTCGGCGGTCAGGGCGGCTTCGTCCGTCCCCGACAAAGCGGGCAGGTCGGTAACGACCTCGTCGTGCCATGCCTTTGCTCCTTCGGGCGTGGCCAACCCCTTTGCATCGGCGGAAATATCCCAGGCATCGATCAGGAAGAGGCCCGCGACGGACGGATCGTCGGCGGCGGCATCGGCCGCCATCATTCCGCCCATGCTGTGGCCGGCAATGGCGATGTGCTTGGCATCGATCCGGTATCGGGTGATATTGTCCGGGCGCTTGAGGAAAGCGAGCGCGGCGCGGGCATCCTCGGCGGCACCGGCGAAGCTGAAGGCGCCCTTGCTGCCCCAGCTTCCGCGATAGTGCTGGGTGAGCACGTTCCAGCCCGCCCGCCGGGTGGCCTGGGCGAGGTCGAGATTCTGTTCGTTGCCCGGGAAGCCATGGAGGAGCAGCAGGGTCGGGTGCGGCCCGGCCCCCGCCGCGGTGTACATCATAGCGTTCATCGCCCCAGCGCCGACGGGAATCGTGAAGACGAGATTGCTTGCCGGATTGGCCGCGTCGAACGCCGGGTCGGCAGTCGCAGCCGACGGCACGGGCGCTTGCGCCGCGGGTTTCGAGCAGGAGCCGAGCAGCAGCAAGGCCGAGGCTAGAATCAGGATCGGTCGGTTCATTCACGCCCCCTTTGAGCCGATCGGCTTAGCCACTCCGTCACCCCAGCGAAAGCTGGGGATCTCGCTGCGGATCGGGTGGCAGGCCCGGACAATGAGATAGGTCTGGCCGCGACGGTGACGAATGGGCAGAGTAGCCAAGTGCCTGTCATCACCGTAGCCATGCTCACCGCGGGCGGCCTCGCGCCCTGCCTCTCCGCCGCTGTTGGCGGCCTGATCGAGCGCTACACCGCGGTCGCGCCGGACGTGCGCATCATCGCCTACCGCAACGGCTACGCCGGCCTGCTCACTGGCGATTCTGTCGAGGTAACCGACGAGGTGCGGGCGGCGGCTGGACGGCTACACGCGTTCGGGGGCAGTCCGATCGGCAACAGCCGGGTGAGGCTGACCAACATCGACGACTGCGTCCGGCGAGGCCTCGTTCCGCCCGGCCACGACCCGCTGCATGTCGCCGCCGAGCAGCTGCGTCGCGACGGTATCGACGTCCTTCACACGATCGGCGGCGACGATACCAACCTTAACGCCGCCGAGCTTGTCACCTATTTGCGCGGCAACGGCTATCCCTTCACCGTGGTCGGCCTGCCGAAGACGATCGATAATGATGTCGTGCCGATTCGGCATTCGCTCGGCGCGTGGACCGCCGCCGAGCAGGGCGCCGCTTTCGCCCGCAACATCATCGCCGAACATTCGTCGAACCCACGGATGCTCATCGTCCATGAAGTGATGGGCCGCCACAGCGGCTGGCTCACCGCGGCGACCGCGCTTGCTCACCACCAGTGGGTCCGCGGTGCGCCGTTCGCCGAATGGCTGTACAATTCCGCCGCCCGCTGGGACGTTCATGGCGTCTTCGTGCCGGAGCGGCCGTTCGACATTGCCGAGGAGGCCAAGCGGCTGCGCACGACCATGGACGAGCAGGACGGCGTCAACCTCTTCATCTCCGAAGGCGCCGGCATCGGTGAGATCGTCGCCGCGATGGAGGCGGCGGGCGAGGACGTGCCGCGCGATCCGTTCGGCCACGTCCAGCTCAACAAGATCAATCCGGGCCAGTGGTTCGCCGGGCAGTTCGCCACCGCTTTGGCGGCGGAAAAGGTGCTGGTCCAGAAGAGCGGCTATTTCTCGCGCTCGGCCGCCGCGAACGACGCCGACCTCGCGCTGATCCGGGAGTGCACGACCTATGCCGCGGACGCGGCGCTCCGGGGTGAGTCGGGGGTGGTGGGCCATGACGAGGAGCGCGGTGGCGAGCTGCGGGTGATCGAGTTCGAGCGGATCGCGGGCGGCAAGGCGTTCGACGCGTCGGTGCCGTGGTTCACCGACCTGTTGCGCGACCTCGGCCAGGCCTGACCCGTTTTTAGATCTCGTATTCGTCCTTGAGGATGGCGAACAGGATTGTGTCGCGGACGTGGCCGTTCCAGGTGATGCGGTCGGCGCGCATGACGCCTTCGCGCACCGCGCCAAGTTTCTTCATCGCCGCCTGGCTGCGCTCGTTGCGGCGGTCGACGCGGAACTCGACGCGGCGATAACCGCGATCGAACGCGTGGCGCAGCATCATGTCTTTGCAGCGGCGGTTGAAACCGGTGGCGCGGTGCGATGGGCGGTAAAAAGTGCTGCCGATCTCGAGCGTCTGGCGGCTGTCGTCCACGTTGAGAAAGCAGCTCATGCCGACGAACGCGTCGCCGTCGTAGAGCGCGAACGGCACCCAGGGCCGCTCGAGTAGCGCGTTGAAACTCGCGTCGAAATGCTCGGGCGCGTAGCTGATGTAGTAGATTTGCCAGATGCCGGGATCTTCGGCGCAGGCGGCGCGGAGTGGTTCGCGGTGGACTTCGGTCAACCGCTCGGCGCGGCAATTGTCGCCGGCCATCGGGTCGTCGAGCTTCATTCCTTGCCGATATCCCTGGCGACCTTGGGCGAGCGCAGGATGGCGTCGATCTTGCCGCCTTCATCGAAGCTCTCGTCAGCGAGGAATTTCAACTTCGCCGCATATTTGGTGGTCATCCGCTGCGCGACTTCCTTCTGGAGATAAGCGGTGTGAGTGCGCAGCGCTTTGAGCACGACCTCCTCGTCGGCGCCGAGCAATGGCTTCACGAACACCGTGGCGTGGCGCAGGTCGGGCGACATGCGGACTTCGGTGACGCTGACGAGATGGCTGGCGAGCGTCTCGTCATGGACGTCGCCGCGCATCAGGATTGCCGACAACGCGTGACGGACCTGCTCGCCGACGCGCAGCAGGCGGACCGAACGGCCTTCGGGCCTTTCGACTTTTTTCACTCAACTCCCCTCCCGCTCGCGGGAGGGGTCGGGGGAGGGCCTGTTGCGACCGCCCGACATGCCCTCCCCTAACCCCTCCCGCTCGCGGGAGGGGAATCAAATAAGCGCCCCTCCCGCGAGCGGGAGGGGAACTGGCTTAAAGCGTCCGCGCGCGCTCCTCGGTCTCGAAGACTTCGAGATTGTCGCCTGGCTTGACGTCGTTGGTGTCGGCGAGGAGCACGCCGCATTCCATGCCGGCGCGAACCTCGGCGGCGTCGTCCTTGAAGCGGCGGAG
>JBDSBX010000022.1:0-2661 GCA_039921365.1 Sphingomicrobium sp.
TGCGGCCAGTCGAGCGGCAGCGCAATCTGGTCCGGGCCGCTCTTCACAGGCTGTTGGTGACCGGCGGAGCGGGAGTCGAGGCCGGTGCCGGAGGCTTCGGTTGCGGCACCGGTGGCGGTGGCCCCGCGCCGCCCGCCATGCGGACCACCGTGCCGCTCGAATCCGTCGACCAGCCGCGGGCCGCCAGCGCCCCCGCAAGCTGCGGGCCTGTGCCGCTATAGGTGACGAGCACATAGCTCGTGCCGCTCGGGTTAATGCTTTGCGGAATCGCCTGGGTAACGCCGGGCAGCGTTCGCAAATGCGCCATGGCGAAATTGTAGGTATTGACGTTGGCGGCGGCGATCTGGACCTGGAAGGCGTTGCCCTGCCTGGCGGCCGCGACCGGGGGCGCCTCGACCACTTCTTCGGGCAACGGTGGCGGCGCCGGGATGTCGAGAGTCGGGTCGCGCTGGAGCCGCCCCGCGTCCAGCGCCGCCGAGAACAATCGGTCCATCTGCTGAACTCCCTCGTTCATCATCGCCGGAATGCCTTCGCTGTCCGCGGCGGTCAGGATAAAGCCGCCGAGGATCTCGTTATCCGGTCCATGCCGGGCGATGAAGCGCGCCCTCGCCGGACCGCCTGGATAGAGCCGTTGGAGCTGGACCTCGGCGACCAAGATGTCCGCCGCGCCATAAAGGTCGACGAGGTTGCGCCACCAGCCGCGACCGGGACGATCGGTCTGGGCGGCGTTGACCAGCATCGGATCGACCCCCATGCCGCTGACCCGAACATAATCGATCGAGCTTTGCGACGTTCGAAACTGCGCCCAAGCCCGCTGCCACGCATTGCGCAGCTCGACACTGGTCCCGGTGCCGCCGCTGATGGTGATCGGGATGAGCAGCATTGGCGCCGAACGCCGCATTTCCCCGCCGACTCCGAGCAACTCGCCGGCCCGGGCGCGGTCGAACAGGATGCCGAGATCGGCGATGTAGCGGTTGGGGCCGATCTGCTCGCGCTCGACGATGATCGAGCTGACCAGCCCATCCAGCGTCGAATCGGGCAGGTTCGGCGCCTGGCTCACCGGGCGGCCGTGGGTCTTGGCCCATAATGCACGGAAGCCATCGCGCTGCGCAATTCGCCAACCCGCGTAGCGCGCGCTCGCTGCATCCTTGCCGCCGGCATCGACGTGGATGCCGCTGATTTCGAGAGTGCCCGAGCTGTCGAGAGGGAGGATGCCACGCTCGCCGCTTTCGAGCTGAGCGTAGAGCGCCCCCGACAATGCAATGGCGCCGATGACGAGCAGCAGTGCGTTAAGGAGCGTCCGGCGGTGCATTGGGGCGGCCTTTTGGCGACAACGGCGTGGAAATCCAAGCGGCTTGTCTCTAGGGGCCTGAGGCGTGACCCGGAAGCCACTTACTTATGCCGACGCCGGCGTGTCGATCGCCGCCGGCAATGCCCTGGTGAAAGCCATCGGCCCACTTGCCAGATCGACGGCTCGGCCCGGAGCGGATGCGGAAATCGGCGGATTCGGCGGCATTTTCGATCTGAAAGCCGCCGGTTTCCAAGATCCGCTGCTAGTCGCCGCCAACGACGGGGTCGGCACCAAGCTCAAGCTGGCAATTGAACTTAAGCGCCACGAGGGGGTTGGCATCGACCTCGTCGCAATGTGCGCCAACGACCTCATCGTCCAAGGCGCCGAGCCACTGTTTTTCCTCGACTATTACGCGACTGGAAAACTAGACAGCGAGGTCGCGGCGGCGGTCGTCGCGTCGATTGCCGAGGGTTGCCGACAGGCCGGCTGCGCGCTCATCGGCGGCGAGACGGCGGAAATGCCCGGCATGTACGCCGACGGCGATTACGACCTTGCCGGCTTCTGCGTCGGCGCGGTCGAGCGATCGCAACTGATCACCGGCAGCCGCATCGCGCCCGGCGACGTCATCCTCGGCCTCGCCAGCTCCGGAGTTCACAGTAACGGCTTCTCGCTCGTGCGGAGAATCATCGCCGAGCGCGGCTGGGATATTTTTGCCGCAGGGCTCGGCGAACAGCTGCTGACACCGACGCGGATCTACGTGCGATCGCTGCTGCCGGTGGTTAGCCGCATCCACGGCCTGGCGCACATCACCGGCGGCGGACTTCTCGAAAACATTCCGCGGGTTCTGCCCGACAATTGCCATGCCGTCGTAAACATCAATGCATGGCCCGTGCCCGCCATTTTCGCCCAGTTGCAATCGGGTGGGAATATCGGCGCCGAGGAAATGGCCCGCACCTTTAACTGCGGCATCGGCATGGTTGCGATCGTCGCGGCGGCCGAGGCGGAGGTGGTCACAGCAGCGCTAAGGCAGTCGGGTGAGACTGTTTTTCCAATCGGGACGGTCGAACCTGGGACGCGCGGATGCACCGTCACGGGTTCCGCCAGCGCCTGGGGCTCCGATGTTGACTGGTCCGCCACGCACCATGGCTGAGCGGAGCCGCGTCGCGATCCTGATTTCCGGGCGCGGATCGAATATGGCTGCCCTGATCTACGCGGCCCGCGCAGACGATTGCCCATTTGAGGTCGTCCTGGTGACCGGGGACCGGCCGGATGCCCCCGGCCTTAAATTGGCCGAAGCCGAGGGCATTGCCGTCGCCCGCCTGCCCCGCCCCACCGCCAAGGACAAGAGCCAGTTTTTTGAAGCGTTGAAC
>JBDSBX010000023.1:0-4597 GCA_039921365.1 Sphingomicrobium sp.
ACGGAAGCCAAGTCATGACCTCGTTCGCAATCACGCGCCGCTTTGCCGGGTACCCGACCGCAGCGGTGGCCGGCGCGGCGATTCTGTTCGCGGCTCTGATCGCCGCCGCCGTCTGGTTTTTGTCCTACGCGCAGGCCCCAACGGCCGTTTCTATTCAGCTGTCGCCGGCCAAGACCGCGGCCTTGGTCGCCGCGACCAGCGCGTCGCCGGCCGAGAACCGCGCGGTCGGCGAGCAGGCCAGGCTGATCAACGCCGCGCTTCCGTTCAGCACGGCGCCGGTTCAATCGGCGCAGCCATTCGCCATCCGCGGCGACGATCTCGATCATCGCCGGGCGCTGCTGTGCCTGACCCAGGCGGTTTATTATGAGGCCGGCTTCGAGCCCCTCGATGGGCGTCGCGCGGTTGCCCAAGTGGTGCTTAACCGGATGCGCCACCCGGCCTTTCCGAAATCGGTTTGCGGGGTTGTCTACCAGGGCTCCAATTCGCCCGTCTGCCAATTCAGCTTCGTTTGCGACGGCTCGCTCTATCGCGCGCCGGCGCCTGGCGCCTGGAACGAAGCGAAAGCCGTGGCGGCCGCAGCACTGCTCGGTTTCGTCGAAACGTCGGTCGGCTCGGCCACTCACTACCACGCCAATTATGTGGCGCCGCGTTGGGCACCGATGTTGACCAAGATCGCGCAATTGGGCGCGCATATCTTCTACCGTTGGCCGGGAAACTGGGGGCTGCGCGCCGCATTCTCGGGCCGCTACATCGGCGAGCCGAAGGATCCGTTGTCGATGCGTCCGCCACTTCGTCCGGCCGTTGAGCCAGGGATCGCCGATCCGGCCGTCATCCTGGCGCAGGCGGGGCCACCGATCGCCCGGGCCGAAAACGATGTCGGCGGATTGCTCGACGTCTCCAAAGGCTGGACGCTGCATATTCCCGGACCCGAGGAGGTCGCGAGTGCGACCGCGCGGGCAGTTGCCGAACAACGCTCCAAGGCGCCGGCACCCGCGGTGACCGCGGCGGCATCGGGAGCGCCGGTCATCGCCTCGCGCTGATCGACCAGTTGGAGTAAAGCGTCACCATGGCAAGTCTTCCCTTTGCGGGCGCGATCAAGCGACCGCGCCAACCATTGACCGGTTCGCGGCTGATCATTGTCGCCTCGGCCGTCGCCTTTGCGCTGTTTATTGTGTGGGCGATGCTCGCCCAGGTCGACGAGGTAACGCAGGGGCAGGGCAAGGTCATTCCGACCAGCAAGGCGCAGCTCATCCAATCGACCGAACCGGCAACGGTCCGTGAGCTGATGGTGCGTTCTGGCCAGCGGGTCCGCCGCGGACAATTACTGGCGCGACTCGACGACACCCAGAGCGCGTCCGAGCTTGGCCAGATTCAGGCCGAGACTCAGGCGCTGTCGGCTCGCTCGGCGCGCCTCTCTGCCGAGGGCACACGGACGTCGACCGCCTGCTCGGGGACCGATTGCGCCGATGAAGCCCAACTGCGTCAAGTGCGTGAATCGGCTCTTCGAAGCCGCGTCGCCGCACTCAACGCGGGCGCCGATCAGCGCCGCCGCGAAGCGTCTGAAGCCCAAGCGACGATCAGCAGCCTGCAAGGCAGTCTCGCCCTCGCCCAACGCCAGGTCGGGATGCTCGAACCGCTGGCACTGAAGAATATCGTTCCGCAAACCGATTTGCTCGACGCACGGCGCGAAGTGAACGATCTGCAGGGCAGGATCGCCGCGGCGCGCGAACAGCAGTCGCGCTCGATGGCCGGCGTCCGCGAAGCACAAGCACAGGCCAGCGAAGCCGGCTTCAGCTTCCGGCAGGAGGCCCTCAACGAGCGCAGCCAGATCAACCAAAAGCTTGCCGTCAATCAGGAATCCCTGCGCGGAGCCCGCGGCCGCCTTGGCCGGATGGAGCTTCGCTCGCCGGTCGACGGCGTCGTCAACGATCTTGCAGTGACCACCATTGGCGGGTTCGTGGCCGCTGGCCAGAAGGTGATGGAAGTCATCCCGATGGGCGACAAATTGCTCGTCGAAACCCGCGTCAAGCCGAGTGACATCGCCTTTATCAAAGTCGGCGACCGGGCGCTGGTCAAAGTCACTGCCTATGATTTTTCGACCTACGGGGGCCTCGACGGGCGCGTCGTGCAAGTGTCTGCGGACTCGATCTACGACGAGAACGATAAGCAGGCCTATTTCAACGTCATCGTCGAAACCGACCGGGCCTATGTGCAGTCCCATGGCCGGCAGCTGCCGATTACACCCGGGATGATGACCGACACGCAGATCATCACGGGGCGCAAGAGCATCCTCAGCTACCTGTTGAAGCCGGTGCTCAAAGCCCGCAGCGAGGCGCTGCGCGAGCGCTAGTCCGAGAGCGTCGCCGAACTGGACGGGGCCAGTGCCGCAACCGTCGCCGAGGCCATCGTCATCGGTGCGACCAGTGGCGCAATGGGGCGACGGTAACCGTGAGTCCATGCTCCGGTCGCCGAGAATGTGAGCACGGGCCGGTAGTCGCTAATTTCGTCGGCATCGAGGAGCCGGTTGGTGCCGTTATCGAGTACCAGCATGCGCCCGCCGGAGCGCACCACCAGCAAAGCATGATCGGCGCGCCGAACGAGATCCTTGGCGATTACCAGGTACATATCACGATCCGCCACCCCGGCTGCGCGGAGCATCTGAAGCTTGGCGATCGCATAATCTTCGCAGTCGCCGCGTCCGCGCCGGAGCGTATCGCTAGCCGCGGCCCAAAGGTCGGGGCGCCCATATTGCCGGGAATCATCGACGAATTGCACGCGGCCATTGACGTAACGGTTGATGGCCTCGACCCGGTCGAGTTCTCCCTGTGCGCGCAGCGACGCGGCGTAGGCTGCCGGTGCGCCGCTGACCCGCTGTCGGGCAACACCGCGCCAACGTTGGTCGAGGGGGGTATGACCGACGGGCAAAGCGACGCTTCCAAAAACATCCGGGCGTCCGGCGAAGGCCCCCGCGCTAAACTGCTTGGTGGGGCTGGGTCGCGTTTCGCGAAGGACAGTGTAGGTCGGAGTTCTGATACTTAATGCCGCGGGCCGCAGGAGGGCTTGTGCAACCGCCTCGCCCTGCTGGTTGGCAAGAATGGCCGCGAGGCGGCTCGGAGAGCCGCCGAGGATTGCTTCGGCCTTGTCGTAACGGAAGCTTACGCCTGCTGCAGGCTGCGGCGACGCAACTTGTGCGAAAGCGGGGGCGACCGGCAGGGTGACCGCGATTGCGGCTACGAAGCAACCGAGTTGCTTGCTGTTGAATATCTTGTTCATGTCGCTGCTTGTCGCAGGACAAGCCGAAGACACGGCTAAGGAGGGTGGTTAAATCGACGGTAACCATTTGATAGAATGGGCCATTATTGAGCCAATCAGCTGGGTCTCGAAGACGCTCTCGAAGGTGGAGAGGGAACAGCGGATGAGCGACCGATCAACCATTGCTCGATCAGGGCGGCGATCCGCGGACCGGCGCGGCCATCGCCATAGGGTAAGCAGGGTCGGGTCATCGCGGCGAGTGCAACCGGGTCGCCAAGCAGCGCGCGGACCGTGTCGAGGATCTTTGTCGTGTCGGTGCCAACCAGGCGCATGTTGCCGCTCCACAACGCCTCGGGCCGCTCGGTTTTTTCACGCAAGACCAGCAGTGGAACCCCCAGTGCCGGCGCCTCCTCCTACACGCCACCCGAATCGCTTAGCATCAAGTCGCAATCACGCATCCTCGACGCGAGTTCGCGCTGGCTGCACGGCGGCAGGAGCGTGATCCCGCGGCGACCGCCCAGCAGCCGCTTGATGGTCCGCGATACGTGGGGATTGGGTGGCAGTACAATCTCGCTGCCGGCGGTGCCTTCTTCGGCCAACTGGCGCACGGCCAAAGCCACTGACGTCAGGCCATCGCCCCAATTTTCGCGGCGGTGACACGTCACTAGCAGCAAGGGCGTTCCGCGATCGCGAAGCGATGGTGGCGGCAGTTCCGCCTGGGTTCTTATCAGCGAGTCGATGCCGGTGTTGCCGGTAACGAAAATCGCCCCCGTGACTTTTTCGCGGCGGAGGTTTGCGGCGGCCAGCGCGGTTGGCGCAAATAACAGGTCCGCTCGGGCGTCGATAGCCGCGCGATACTCTTCTTCGGGCCACGGCATGGTCGCATCATGGCTCCGCAAGCCGGCCTCGACGTGGGCGACCGGCACGCCCGCAACGAAGCCGGCAAGGGCACCACCAAGCGCGCTCGACGTATCGCCCTGGACGATCAGCAGGTCGGGCCGCCGGCGAAATTGCGGCGTGACCGCCGCAACGACGGTCTTCACATGTGCATGCGGATCCTCCGTGCCCGGGCAGCGGAGCCGCGTCGCTGGATAGGCGCCGAGATCGAACTCGGCTGGCTCGAGGTTGTGCTGGCCGGTCAGGATCAGCAATTGGCGAACGCCGCGCTCCGCCAGCGCTCTGGCCACTGGGGCAAGCTTGATTGCTTCGGCTCTGGTGCCGACGACCAGTCTGACGTCCGCAAGTTGCAGCGTTCCCCCTACTTCGGCGGTTCAATCTGCATCCAAAAAGGCGGAATAATCAAGAAATGTGTTGAACCGCGCCTTAGCGGAAGTTGTCGGCGTAG
>JBDSBX010000024.1:0-3207 GCA_039921365.1 Sphingomicrobium sp.
CGACGATCATCTGGATGGCCGAGGACGAGATGATTCCCGGCCGCGGCTACTGGCTGAAGCTTGGCACCCAGACCGTCACCGCGACCATCCAGCATCCGAAATATTCAATCAACGTCAACAGCCTCGAGCATCTCGCGGCGCCGACGCTGGCGCTGAACGCGATCGGGGTCGCCGAGATCGCCACCGACCGGGAAATTGTGTTCGAACCTTACGCGGTCCCCGGGTCGAGCCCGAACCGGACGCTTGGCGGCTTCATCCTGATCGACAAATTGACCAACGCCACGGTGGCCGCCGGGATGATCCATTTCGCGCTTCGCCGGGCGGTCAATATCCACCGCCAGCACCTCGACGTCAGCCGCGAGGTCCACGCCCGGATCAAGGGCCAGCAGCCGGCGGTGCTGTGGTTCACCGGCCTGTCGGGCGCCGGCAAGTCGACCATCGCCAACCTCGTCGAGAAGAAACTGGTGGCGCTCGGCAGGCACACCTTTTTGCTCGACGGTGACAACGTCCGCCACGGCCTCAACCGCGATCTCGGCTTCACCGAGGCCGACCGGATCGAGAACATCCGCCGCGTCGGCGAAGTCGCGCGGCTGATGACCGATGCCGGCCTGATCGTCCTGACCGCCTTCATTTCGCCGTTCCGGGCCGAGCGCGAGATGGTCCGGGCGATGCTTGGCGAGGACGAGTTCATCGAGATTTACGTCGATACGCCGCTGGCCGAGGCCGAGCGCCGCGACGCCAAGGGGCTCTATGCCAAGGCGCGGGCCGGCGAGCTCGCCAATTTCACCGGCATCGACAGCCCCTATGAGCCGCCGGAGGATCCGGAGATCCGCATCGACACGATGCGCATGAGCGCGGACGAGGCGGCGGATGCGGTGGTCGAGGGGCTGACGCGGCGGCACTAGCGCTGTGCCAGCCGAAGTGGCATCAGAACCCGAACGAGGTGCGCGCAACCAGCGCCGCCAGCAACAGTTATGGCTCAGTTATGAAACATCATCTGCTCATTTGCGCCGCCGCCCTGCTCGTCTCGAGCCCCGCACGGTCCGAGAACGGCGGCGATTACCGCGTTCGGGTCGGGCTCGGTGGTCAGCTTCAGCCCAAATTCAAAGGGGCGGACGACACGGAGGTCGCGCCATTATTCGACATTGATATCGCCCGCGGCGACCAGCAATTTCGCTTCGAAGCGCCGGACGACAGCTTCGGCATCCGTCTCATATCCGGCGAGCGCTTTTCGGCAGGGCCCGCAGCCAACATCGAAAGCAGCCGCAAGAATTCGGATGTTGGAGCGCCGGTCGGAAAGGTGCCGACCACCTTAGAGGCTGGCGCTTTTGCCGAGTTCCAACCGAGCGATAGCTTGCGCGTAAGAGGCGAACTGCTCAAAGGCATCGGCGGCCACAAGGGGCTCGTGGGGTCCGTGGGTGGCGATTACATCGTTCGGGACGGCGACCACTACGTCTTCTCGGTGGGACCCCGCCTGCTGTTCTCCAGCGGCCGCTACCAGAGCGCTTATTTCGGCGTGGATTCGGAAGCGGCCATTGCCTCGGGGCTACCGGTATATCGGCCGGGCGCGGGAATCCATGCCGTCGCGCTGGCCAGCGGGCTGACGTACCAGTTCAGCGAGCGCGTCGGCATGTTCGGCTTCGGCCGCTTCGAGCGCCTGGTCGGCGATGCCGCCAAATCGCCGATCGTTCGCGAGCTCGGCTCACGCAACCAGCTGTCCGGCGGATTGGGGCTGAGCTACACCTTCACCGTCCGGCGCTAAGCGACCGGCTTCAGGTCAGTCGCCCTCACCGGGATCGGCGGTGAAGTATTTCTCGAACTTGCCCTCGACGCCCTTATACTCCTCGGCGTCGGCCGGGCTGTCCTTCTTGCGCGTGATGTTAGGCCACGACGCGCTGAAACTGGTGTTCACTTCGAGCCATTTTTCCAGCCCGCTCTCGGTATCAGGGAGGATCGCCTCGGCCGGGCATTCCGGCTCGCAGACGCCGCAATCGATGCACTCGTTGGGGTTGATGACGAGCATATTCTCGCCTTCATAGAAGCAATCGACCGGGCACACCTCGACGCAATCCATATATTTGCATTTGATACAGGCTTCGGTGACGACATAGGTCATGGTGCCGTTATGCTCCGGTTGCGGCATTCTCGCTAGGTCGCAGCGCTTTCGCCGTCAACGTTGGTGCCGGTGCCCGGTTGGGGCAAGCGGCGAGGATATTCAGCGCTTGAGGTCGGCGAGCGCGGCAAAGGCGTTGCCGCTGCGCTGGATCGGCGCCTCCGGCCGCCGCTCGCGCCGACCGCGCCAGCGCCAGGCGTCGCCGGCGCGGGCGAAGCCGATCTCCGCCATCAAACGGGCGATGCCATCTGCGCCCAAGCCGACCGATCGCGCGAGCTCGGCGTCGACCGGGTCGCTGCCGCCGGCCGAGCGCACCTGGTGGGCGTGGCTCGCGAGCCGGTCGGCAAGGTCGATCCGCAGCCATTCACGGCCGACGCGCCGATAGGCCAGGATGGCGCCGCGCGGATCGGCCTCCGGACCGAGCTTCGCTGCGCCCGCGGCCGGCAAGCCAGGCATTTCCTGGACCGAGCGAACCGCGCCGAGCGCCGCTCGCCAGCATTGGGCCGCCGGTTTCAGCAGTGCCGGGACGAACACATCGAGCGCCCCAAGGCGCACCCGCAATCGGTGCAGCGCCCGGCGGTCGACGGGTTCGAGGGCGGTGATGGGCGCGAGCATCGCGCGGCGCGGGACAACGCCACCGGCGTCGGCGAGCATGGCTGCAAGAGCGCGAACCCCCGAAGAATTGGCCGGATCAATCGCTGCCGCGGCGAGGCTCTTGAGTGCGGCCAGTTGCTGGCTGATGGATCCATCGAGCCAATTTTCGAGGCGCGATCGGAGGGCCGCGCGGCTCGGTGCCGACAGCCGGTCGAGCGCGCGGTGAGTCCGCAGCGCCGGCTCGAGCAGCGACCGCCCCGGCGCCAGCCGCGCGAGCACATGACCCTGCCAGCCGACCGCAACCCGGCCCTCGTCGTCGCTAATGAGTTCGAACGCCTCGTCGGGCGCGTCGAGCAGGGCCATGGCCCGGCGGTCAAGCTCGTCGCCGAGGCGGCGCTCGGCCGCCGCCAGCAACAATCTTTTGTCGGCCAGCCGGGCTGACGGATCGACGCGGAAATCGAAACCGGTCAAGTGCCCGATCGGCTCGGGCCCGACGCTGA
>JBDSBX010000025.1:0-2723 GCA_039921365.1 Sphingomicrobium sp.
GTGAGCCGGGCCTGGCGATCGACCGCGAGCCGGACCGGCTCTACCCCCAGACCAGCCTTGGCGCGCACGTCATCGGCTACACCGACGTCGACGGCCACGGCGTCGCCGGCATGGAGCGGGCGTTCGATAACCAATTGTCCGGCGCCTCGAGCCGCGGGGCACCGCTGACCTTGTCGATTTCGAGCCGCATCCAGCAGGCGCTCGAACATGAATTGCTCGGCGCGATGACCACCTATTCGGCAATTGGCGCGGCCGGGATCATCATGGACATCAATACCGGCGAAGTGCTGGCGATGACTTCGCTGCCGCAGCTCAATCCCAATGCCGCCGGGCTGGGCTCTCCGGAAGCGCGCTTCAACCGCGCCACTTCGGGCGTCTATGAGCTGGGATCGACTTTCAAGCCGTTCACGGTGGCGATGGCAATGGATTCGGGCCTGATCAAGTCGATGGGCCAGATGTACAATTGCCCCGAAGTCCTCAACGCCTATGGCCAGACGATCCACGATACGCACCCGTTCCGCCGCGGCTGCTCGGTCGCCGAGATCATGAAGGAAAGCTCCAACATCGGCAGCGCGCAGATTGCCGACCAGGTCGGCGCTGTCCGGCAAAAGGCATTTCTCGGCAAGATGGGCTTCCTCTCCCGGGTCGAGGTCGAGCTTCGCGAGCGCGGGCGGACGCTGACTCCGGGATCGCGCTGGGGCCCGTTCGAAACCATGACGGTGGGCTTCGGACACGGCATCGCGGTGACCCCGCTGCACCTGGCGAGCGGCTATGCGACGCTGTTCAACGGCGGCATTTTTCGCCCCGCGACCCTGCTCAAGGTCGGCCCCACGCACCCCGCCGCCCAAGGGCGCCGAGTGTTCACCGAACAGACCAGCTACAAGATGCGGTCCTTGCTTCGCCTGGTTGTGACTCAGGGGACCGGCAAAAAGGCGGACGCGCCCGGTTACCGGGTTGGGGGCAAGACCGGGACGGCCGAGAAACTGGTCGGCGGCCATTACACCAGCGCAGCCGTTGTGACGAGCTTCGCGGGTGTGTTCCCGATGGACGAGCCGCGCTATGTGATGGTGATGATGCTCGACGATCCCAAGGCGACCGCGGAAACCTATGGCTTCCACACCGCCGGGTGGAACATCGCCCCGGCCTTTTCGGTCGCGGTCAGCCGGATCGCGCCGATGCTCGGCGTCCGTCCCGACAAAAGCCGTGAGCCGAACATGGCCGAGGTGCTGCCCTTCGTCCACGAAACGAAGCACTAAATGGTCCGCCTTCGCGAGCTTTCCGGCGTCGATAGCGATTCCGAAGTCACGGGCTTTGCCATCGATCACCGCAAGGTCGCGCCGGGTAGCGTGTTCGGGGCGTTCAAGGGCGCGTTGTTCGACGGCGAGGATTTCATTCCCGAGGCCGTGACGCGCGGCGCCGTCGCCGTGGTGGCGGGCCCACGAGCCAAAGTCGACCAGGTGCCGCACCTCGCCGACCTTGAGCCGCGGCGGCTGTTCGCCAGTCTCGCGGCGAAATTCTTCGCGCCATATCCAGAGGTCGCGGTCGCGGTCACCGGCACCAACGGCAAGACCTCTTGCGTCGAAATGACGCGGCAGATCTGGCGCATGGGCGGCCATCGCTCGGCCTCGATCGGGACGCTTGGCGTGACGACCGCCGACGACCAGGTGACCACCGGGCTGACAACACCCGACATCGTCACTTTCCTGTCCAACGTAGCCGGGCTCAAGCGGATGGGCATCAGCCACGTCGCTTATGAAGCGTCGAGCCATGGCCTCGACCAGCATCGCGCCGAAGGCGTGCCGCTGGCCGCCGCGGCGTTCACCAATTTCAGCCGCGACCATCTCGATTATCATGGCGACATGGACTCCTATTTCGAGGCCAAGATGCGGCTGTTCGACGAGCTGCTCGGCCCCGACGGGACCGCAGTCGTGTGGACCGACGATGCCAAATCCGACGAGGTGATCGAGCGGGTCCGCCGCCGCGGCTCTTCGCTGATGACCGTCGGCCGCAAGGGCGAGACCATCCAGCTGCTGGACCAAGTGCCGACCCCGCTCGGCCAGACCATCACGCTGACCCACGATGGCCAGTCGCACCGCCTCGCGCTGCCGCTGATCGGCGCTTACCAGGCGTCGAACGTGCTGACCGCGGCTGGTCTCGTTTTGGCCACCGGCGGCGAGTGGGATGCGACCTTCTCGGCGATGCAGCGGGTGTCGCCGGTCCTCGGCCGGCTCGAGCGCGCGGTGATCAGCCGCGGCGGGGTGCCCGTCTATGTCGATTATGCGCACACCGGCGACGCGCTCGAAGCGGCGATCGCGGCGTTGCGCCCCCACGTGGCCGAGGTTCAAGGGGGCCGATTGATCATCGTCTTCGGCGCCGGCGGCGACCGCGACCAGGGCAAGCGGCCCGAGATGGGCGCGGTCGCGTCGCGCCTGGCCGATGTGGTGATCGTCACCGACGATAATCCGCGTGGCGAGGATGCGGCGAAAATCCGCGCCGAGATTCTCGCCGGAGCGCCTGGCGCCACCGAAATCGTCGGCCGCCGCGAGGCGATTGCCGAATCCATCAAGCTGACGCGGCCGGGCGACATCGTGCTGGTCGCCGGCAAGGGGCACGAACAGGGCCAGATCATCGGCGCCGGCGCCGAGCAGCGCGTGCTGCCGTTCGACGACGTCGTCGTCGCCCGCGAGTGCGCGGCGTGAGCGTTGCCGCCACATTCCGTTCGT
>JBDSBX010000026.1:0-2770 GCA_039921365.1 Sphingomicrobium sp.
GGGCCGAGCGTGACGATCAAGAGCCACCACGATGTCGGTGGGCTGCCCGCCTTGCCAGGTTCAAGAGTCAAAGCGCCAAAGCGGCCGCGTTGGCGCTGGCCCAGGCCCATTGGAAATTATAGCCGCCGAGCCAGCCGGTAACATCGACCGCCTCACCGATCGCATACAGGCCGGGCACGCGTTTCGATTGCATGGTTTGCGACGACAGTTCGGCGGTGCTGATCCCGCCAAGGGTGACTTCGGCCTTGGCGAAACCTTCGGTGCCGTTTGGCTCGAGGCGCCATTCGGCGAGGCGGCCCTCGGCAGTGTCGAGAGCGCGGTCAGTGATGTTGGCGAGTTCGCCGGCCAGGGCGAGCTGCTCGGCAAGGGTTTCCGCGAGTCGCTCGAGGAGGTGGCGGGCAATCGTCCGGCGCAGCGTGGCGCGCGGGTCTTCCCGCTTGGCCCGCCGCAGCCAACCGGCGGCGAGTGCGGGCAGGAAATCGACCGCGATCGCTTCGCCGGGGCGCCAGTAGGACGAAATTTGCAGGATGGCCGGGCCGGACAGGCCGCGATGCGTGAACAAGGCGGCTTCGCGAAAGCGCCCCGTGCCGGCGCTGACCACGACTTCCGCCGACACACCTGACAGCGTTTTGAACAGCGCCTGGTTCCCCGGCAGGGTCAGCGGCACCAGCGCCGGTCGCGGCTCGACGATTTTGAGGCCGAAGCGCCGCGCGACATCATAGGCGAAGCCGGTCGCGCCGAGCTTGGGGATCGACAGCCCGCCACTGGCGAGTACCAGCGCTGGAGCACGGGCGGTCGCGGCGCCGATGACGACCTCGAAGCCGCCGTCGCGATGTTCGACCGTCGCCGGCTGGCCGAAACTGGTCTCGACCGCGCCACCAGCGCATTCGTCGAGCAACATGGCAACAATTTGCCGAGCCGAGCCATCACAAAACAATTGGCCGAGGATTTTCTCGTGCCAGGCGATGTGGTGACGGTCGACAAGCGCGATGAAATCGGCCGGCGGGCAGCGGCCCAGCGCTGACTTGGCGAAATGCGGGTTGGCGGACAGGAAATTGTCAGCCGAAGCGCCGATGTTGGTGAAGTTGCAGCGGCCACCGCCCGAGATGAGGATCTTGCGCCCCGGCTCGACCGAGTGATCGACCAGCAGGACCCGGCGGCCGCGCTGCCCGGCGATCGCCGTACAATGCATGCCCGCGGCGCCCGCGCCGATGATGATTGCGTCAAAGGACCAAGGCGTGGGCATCAGCGGGCCCTAGCCGTGGAAGCCGGATCGGGGAACCGGACGGCTTGAAGAGACGTCAGCAGTCGTGCCAACTGCACCCCTGATATCTGGAAGGGCCGACATGGCGAGCACGACCGCAGGTGAAGCCCGAGACGAGCACCCCCGCCGGCAGTCCGCCGCCTTCGTCATCGGCGCGTCGTCGCTGGGGACGATTTTCGAATGGTACGACTTCTACCTCTATGGTCTCTTGGCGACGATCATCTCGGCGCAATTCTTCTCGGGCGTCAACGAAACCACGGGTTTCATCTTCGCGCTGGCCGCCTTCGCCGCGGGGTTCGCGGTGCGGCCGTTCGGGGCGATCCTGTTCGGGCGAATCGGTGATCTGGTCGGGCGTAAGAATACGTTCCTGGTGACGATGGGCATCATGGGCCTGTCGACGTTCCTGGTGGGTCTGCTGCCCAGCTATGCGTCGATCGGGGTCGCGGCGCCGGTTCTGCTGGTGGTGCTGCGGCTGCTCCAGGGCCTCGCGCTCGGCGGCGAATATGGCGGCGCCGCGACCTATGTCGCCGAGCATGCGCCCGGCGGCAAACGCGGGCTGTTCACCAGTTTCATCCAGACCACCGCGACATTGGGCCTGTTCGCGGCGCTGCTGGTCGTGATCGGCATCCGCACCGCGATTGGCGAGTCAGCGTTCGCCGACTGGGGCTGGCGCATTCCGTTCCTGATTTCGATCGTGCTGCTTGGGCTGTCGCTGTGGATCCGCCTGCAGCTTGAAGAAAGCCCGGTGTTCCAGGAGATGAAGGCAGCGGGCGCGGGGTCCACAGCGCCGCTGACCGAGGCGTTCGCGCGCTGGCCGAACCTTAAGCTGGTGATCATCGCGCTGGTCGGCGCGGTCGCCGGGCAGGCGGTGGTCTGGTACACCGGGCAATTCTACGCTCTGTTCTTCCTCGAGAAGACGCTCAAGGTCGATGGCGCGACCACCAACATTTTGATCGCCATCGCGCTCGCCCTCGCCACGCCATTCTTCATCCTGTTCGGCTGGCTGTCGGACAAGATTGGCCGCAAACCGATCATCATGGCCGGCTGTGCGCTCGCTGCATTGACCTATTTCCCGCTGTTCGGAGCGTTGACCAAAGCCGCCAACCCGGCCCTGGCGAAGGCGCAATTGACGGCGCCGGTGACGGTCCATGCTTTCCCCCAATCTTGCTCAGTGCAGTTCGATCCGATCGGCCGGACCATGTTCGACCGGTCCGGCTGCGACGTCGCCAAGTCGACGCTGTCCAAGGCCGGCATTCCCTATTCGAACGATCCATCCGGAAACGGTCAGGTGACGGTCGGCGACCGGCTGGTCGAAGTCGGCGAACTCGCGACATACGGAAAGCGGCTCTCCGCTGCGGTTGCGGAGGCCGGTTACCCCGCGAAGGCCGATCCGGCGGCGATCAACAAGCCTCGGGTGGTCGCCATCCTGTTCATCCTCGCGCTCTATGTGACCATGGTTTACGGGCCGATCGCGGCGCTGCTGGTCGAGCTGTTCCCGACGCGGAT
>JBDSBX010000027.1:0-5071 GCA_039921365.1 Sphingomicrobium sp.
TAGCACGGCTGGTGTAGGTAAGAGATTTCAAGTTCATTGCCGATCGTTAGCCAAAGTCGAAATGTTGGCAAGCCCGGCAGCGGCAATGTCCGCTTCCGACCCAAAGCGGACATTAGCAAGCTTATAGTTGTACTCGTCGGAGACGAAGCGAATTGGCGATCACCGCGACCGAGCTGAACGCCATCGCGGCGCCCGCAATGATTGGGCTGAGCAACAGTCCGAACGTTGGATAAAGCACTCCTGCGGCGATCGGCACGCCGGCGGCGTTGAAGACGAATGAGAAGAACAAATTCTGCCGGATGTTGCGCATCACCGCATGGCTCAGCTTGCGCGCACGAATGATTCCGCCGAGGTCGCCCTTGACCAAGGTGACGGCCGCGCTTTCCATCGCCACGTCGGTGCCAGTGCCCATGGCGATGCCGACATCGGCGGCGGCGAGCGCCGGTGCGTCATTGATCCCATCGCCGGCCATAGCAACACGGCGGCCCTCGCCACGAAGACTCTCGACGACGGTCTGCTTTTGCTGCGGAAGCACGTCGGCCATGATCTCGTCGACGCCGCCAACCTGACGTGCAACCGTTTCGGCGGTGCTGCGGTTGTCGCCGGTGATCATGACAATGCGCAGTCCGGCGCGCCGCAGCGCTGCGACCGCCTCCACGGCGCTGTCCTTGATCGGGTCGGCGACGACGACCAGACCCGCAAGCCTGCTATCGATGGCGACAAACATCACACCTTGTCCTTTGGTGCGAAACCGATCGGCGTCGCTTTCCAGGGCTTCCGGATTAATGCCCATGTCGGTCAGCAGTGCCGCGTTACCAAGCGCGACCGCGTGACCGTCGGCGGTACCGGACACGCCTTTGCCGGTGTGCGACGAGAAATCGCTGGCGTCGGGAAGGTCGAGGCCATGGTCTTCGGCACCTGCAACGATGGCGGCTGCCAGTGGATGTTCGCTGCTTTTCTCAAGCGCCGCCGCAAGCCGCAGGACGTCCGCTTCGTCGAAGCCTTGCGCGGGCCGGACCTCAATCAGCTTTGGCTTGCCCAGCGTCAGCGTGCCAGTCTTGTCGACTACGAGCGTGTCGACCTTCTCCATCAGCTCAAGCGCTTCTGCATTCTTGATCAGCACGCCCGCACCGGCGCCACGACCGGTGCCGACCATGATCGACATCGGTGTGGCGAGACCGAGAGCGCAGGGGCACGCGATGATGAGTACTGCGATGGCGTTGACGAGTGCATGGCTGAAGCGCGGTTCCGGCCCGACCAATGACCAAACGACGAAGGTCGCAACCGATATCAGCACAACCGCAGGAACGAACCATCCGGACACCTGATCGGCGAGCTTCTGGATGGGAGCACGCGAGCGCTGCGCCTCGGCCACCATGCGCACGATTTGCGACAGCATCGTGTCCTTGCCGACCCGTTCGGCACGCATGACGAGCGAGCCAGTTCCATTGACGGTCGCCCCGGTAACCTTATCGCCGGCAATTTTCTCGACCGGAACCGGCTCGCCAGAAATCATCGATTCGTCGATCGAACTATGGCCTTCGACTACAACTCCATCCACCGGCACTTTTTCGCCCGGGCGCACGCGCAGCAGGGCGCCAACCTGCACGTGCTCTAGCGGCACGTCTTCCTCCGCCCCATCCGCGCCGATCTTCCGCGCTGTCTTGGGCGCAAGTCCAAGCAGTGCCCGGATTGCCTTTCCAGTCGCAAAGCGGGCGCGAAGCTCCAGCACCTGGCCGAGCAGGACAAGGGTCGTGATCGCTGCTGCGGCTTCGAAATAGACCGGGACCAGGCCATTCATCGAGCGCAGAGATGCAGGAAAGATTTTGGGGACAATTGTGGCTACGACGCTGTAGCTATAGGCAACGCCGACCCCGAGGCCGATCAACGTGAACATGTTGAGATTTCGGGTTTTCAGCGAGGCCCAGAATCTCACGAAGAACGGCCAGCCACCCCAAAGGACGACCGGCGTGGCAAGCGCCAGCCCAAGCCAATTCGATATATCGACACCGATGGAAAACAGCTCCATCGCCAATGCAAGAAAGACCAGCGGGAGAGTCAAAGCGGCGCTGACCCAGAACCGCCGGGTCATGTCGATCAGTTCGGGGTTCGGTGCGTCGTCCAGGCTCGGTTCGAGCGGTTCGAGCGCCATACCGCAGATCGGGCAATTTCCTGGATGATCCAGACGGATCTGCGCATGCATCGGACAGGTCCAGATCGTTCCAGGTGGGATGGCTCCATGGTTGATCGGCGCACCGGCATGCGGCGAATGGTCTTGGTTGCAGGAGTGGTTCGATTCCATGGTTCTCGCCCGGTTCAGTTGTCCCCCGCCGTCTCAGCTATACCCCTTAATGGTATGTTGCAAGATACCCCGCGATGGTATATCGGAGGGCTATGACGGCCCATGATCCCAAGATAATCGTTCGTCTAAGCCGCATCGAAGGCCAGGTGCGCGGTATTTCGAAAATGGTCGAAGATGGTCGCTACTGCATTGACGTGCTCACCCAGGTCCGCGCCGCCCGCGCAGCCCTCGCAAAGGTCGAGACCACCATGCTTAAGGATCATCTCGATCATTGCATCGAAAGTGCGATCACCAGCGGCGATGTTGCTGACCAGCGCGCCAAGGCGGCCGAACTCATCCAGTTGCTGGACCGCACCCGGTGAACGCGACTTGCCGTCCTTCCCGCGCAGGTTTAGCTGGCACGGCAGTGCACTGGTTGTTTCGCCTTCTTACTCTGATCGCTCTGATCGCCGCGCCGCTGGCCGCGCCCGCTGCGGCGATGGCGCCCGCCCAAAATCCAGCCGCCGATTGCAAGATGGATATGGGCGGCTCACAGCATCAAATGCCCGCCAGCCACCATCGCACCGGCGAGCCATGCTGTGTCGCCGTCCCGGCAGCGATCGGTCCGTCCCTTGCCGCTTTAGAGGTCGCGCCGGCAATCGATCACCCGACCTTTGCAGCCGTAGCCGTGCCGTTCCGGCTCGGTGCGGGTCCCAAGGCCGAAGACCCACCCCCACGACTGGCCTGAATTCGAAATCCACTTTCGTTTTTCAGGAGACCATCATGAACAAGCATATCCTCACAGGCGCGCTCGCAACGATCGCCTTTCCGTCAGTTGCGCTTGCCGCACCCGAAGCGCCGATGGCGCCAATGACCCCCGATCAGCATCAGCAGATGCCCAAGAAGGGCGGCTGCTGCCCCGAGAAAAAGGACGGCGAGAGCAAGGACGATTGCTGCAAGGGCATGAAGTGCTGCGACTCGATGAAGCCACCCGCCAAGGGCGCGGCAGCCGACGTCCATGCCGGGCACACGACCCACTGATTGACGGCGGCGCGGCTGCAAGGCCGCGCCGTTTTCCCACGCCTTAAACAAGCACTGCGGTCCGTTGAGGGCGCAGCGCCGGAGATTGATGTGATCAAGTATTTACTATGCGCGACGAGCGGCCTTGCGCTGCTCGCCGCCACCCCTGCGACCGCCCAGCATGCGGGCCACAGCGGGATGACGATGCCCATGCCGGCTCCCAAGCCCGTTGCAGAGAGGCCGACAGCGAAGAAGAAGGTCGTAGCGAAGGAGCCGGCGGCGAAGAAGGTGCAAGCCAAGAATGCGGTGCGGAAGGTCCCCCCCAAGGCGACCGCTCCGATCGACCATAGCAAGATGGATATGCCGATAGACGCTGCACCGGCAGCCCCCGCCGTCGATCACGGCCAGATGGACCATTCGCAAATGGACATGCCGCCTGCCGCTGCCCCGGCCGCACCGGTCGATCACAGCCAGATGGACCATAGCGCCATGGCCCCTTCCGCGCCGGGAGAGGCTCCAATTGATCATTCGACCATGTCGGGCACGGGTCACGCGTCGGGCGGCCATGCCGGCATGCTCGGCGCCTTTGGGCCTTATCTATCGACCCGCGAGGCCTCGGGCACCTCGTGGCAACCCGATTCAAGCCGACATAGCGGCTGGATGATGTCGGCGGGCGACTGGATGTTCATGGTCCACGGCAATCTCGACCTGATCGCCGACACGCAGAGCGGCCGGCGCGGTGACGACAAGCTGTTCGCCGCCGGCATGCTGATGGGCATGGCGACGCGCACCTTTAGCAGCGGCAACACGTTGCAATTCCGCGCCATGGTCAGCCCTGATCCGCTGATGGGCAAGAGCGGCTATCCGTTGCTGCTCGCGTCGGGCGAGACCACCAACGGCGTCGACCGCCTCATCGACCGCCAGCACCCGCACGATCTGTTCATGGAATTGTCGGCGAGCTACTCGGTCAAGCTGGCCGAAAAGGCGAGCGCGTTCATCTATGCCGGCCTGCCCGGCGAGCCAGCCTTCGGCCCGCCTGCCTTCATGCACCGCCAGTCAATCAGCACTTCGCCCGAAGCGCCAATCACCCATCACTGGCTCGATTCGACCCACATTACGTTCGGCGTGGTGACCGGCGGCGTAGTGCTCGATCGGGTCAAGCTCGAAGCTTCGCGCTTCAACGGCCGCGAGCCCGACCAGCATCGCTACAATATCGAAACGGGCCGGCTGGATTCGTCGGCGGTGCGTCTGTCGTGGAACCCGACCAATGAGCTGTCGCTCCAGGGCAGCTGGGCTTATTTAAAGGACCCCGAGCAGCTCGAGCCTGGGGTCAATCAGCGCCGTTGGTCGGCGAGTGCCAGCTACACCCGGCCGTTCGCCAACGGCTGGTGGGCATCGACCCTCGCCTGGGGCCGCAAGACGATCGAAGGCAAATCGCAAGACGCGGTTGCACTCGAAAGTTCGTACAAATGGGACGACTGGACTTTGTTCGGCCGCGGCGAATGGACCGAGAATAACGAACTGCTCGAGAGCGAAGACGGCCACGGCAAGGCCTACAAGGTCGCGAAGGCGTCGCTCGGCCTGGTCCGGGATTTCCCGATCGCCGAGCATTTGAAATTCGGGGTTGGCGGGCTTTATTCGCTCAACTTCGTGCCGCGCGGGCTCAAGGACGAATATGGCAGCCGCAACCCGCACGGCGCGATGGGCTTCGTCCGATTAAAAATCCAGTGAGGCGCGCATCATGAACGATCATAACGAGTCCGAGTTCGA
>JBDSBX010000028.1:0-5011 GCA_039921365.1 Sphingomicrobium sp.
CGACCGCGATCGAGCCGCGGCGGCGGAAGAAGACGACGAGGATGGCAAGCCCGATGGCGGCTTCGGCTGCGGCGACGGTAAGCACGAACATCGCCATCACCTGCCCGGTCAGATCACCGAGGAAGGCCGAGAATGCGACGAGGTTGATGTTGACGCTAAGCAGGATCAGCTCGATCGCCATCAGCATCAGGATGACGTTGCGGCGATTGAGGAAGATGCCGAGGACGCCGAGCACGAACAGAATCGCGGCGACGGTCAGGTAATGCGCCAAGCCGATCACAGCGTCATCCCCTCGCCGATGCCGGGTCGCATGGTCTTGACCGCGTCAGCAGGCCGGCGGGCGATCTGCTTCGAGACATTCTGCCCGCGGACGTCGCCGCGGCTGCGGTGAGTGAGGACGATCGCGCCGATCATTGCCACCAACAGGATCAGGCCGGCGATTTCGAACGGGAACAGAAATCGGCTGTAGAGCATCTCGCCAAGCGCGACGACATTGGGCTGGGGGGCCGCCGGGATGGTCGCCGAAATGGGGCCGGCCCGCTGCGCGCTGACGGCGATGACGATCTCAGCCAGCAAGACGAGCGCGATCAGCAGCCCGAACGGCAGGTTTTTGGTGAAGCCCGAGCGGAGCGATGCGAAGTCGACGTCAAGCATCATCACCACGAACAGGAACAGGACCGCGACCGCGCCAACGTAGACGATGACCAGCAGCATGGCGATGAACTCCGCGCCGACGAGCAGCATGAGGCCGGCGGCATTGAAGAAAGCGAGGATCAGCCACAGCACGCTGTGCACCGGGTTGCGCGCGAAGATCACTGCGATCGCGCTGGCGATGGTCAGCGTCGCGAACAAATAAAAGGCGAGGACGGCGATCATTTTAGGCGCCAATCTCCGTTCGTGTCGAGCGAAGTCGAGACACGTCCCTCGACTTCGCTCGGGACGAACGGAGGTGTGCGGTGAAGACCATGTCTGACATCATCGATACGGCGCGTCGGCGGCGAGGTTGGCGGCGATGGCTTGTTCCCAGCGGTCGCCGTTGGCCAGCAATTTGGTCTTGTCGTAGAGTAATTCCTCGCGCGTTTCGGTGGCGAATTCGAGGTTGGGCCCCTCGACGATTGCATCGACCGGGCACGCTTCCTGACACAGCCCGCAATAGATGCATTTGACCATGTCGATGTCGTAGCGGGTGGTGCGGCGGCTGCCGTCCTCGCGCGGCTCGGCCTCGATGGTGATCGCCAGCGCCGGGCAGATTGCCTCGCACAGCTTGCACGCGATGCACCGCTCCTCGCCGTTGGGATAGCGGCGCAATGCATGCTCGCCGCGGAAGCGCGGGCTTTGCGGGTTCTTTTCGTACGGGTAGTTGATCGTCGCCTTGGGCTTGAAGAAATAGCGCAGGGTCAGCGCGTGGGCGCGGACGATTTCCCAAAGGGTGAAGGCTTTGAGCCAGCTAAGCGGGTTCATGCGGCGGCTCCATAGCGGGTCAGCATCAGCCAGCCCGAGACAATGACGACGAAGGCGAGACTGAGCGGCAGGAAAATCTTCCAGCCGAGCCGCATCAGCTGGTCGTAGCGGTAGCGTGGCACCGTCGCTTTCACCCAGCCGAAGATGAAAAAGAAGACCAGCATCTTGAAGAACAGCCAGAGGATGCCGGGAATATCGAACCACGGGATCAAATCGATGTTGAGCGGCGGCAGCCAGCCGCCCCAGAACAAGGTGGCGTTGAGCGCGCACATCAGCAGGACGTTGGCATATTCGCCGAGCCAGAACAGCGCGAAGCTCATCGACGAATATTCGGTCTGGTGGCCGGCGACGAGCTCGCTTTCGGCCTCGACCAGGTCGAAGGGCGTGCGGAAGGTCTCGGCCATCGAGCTGATCAGGAACACCACCGCCATCGGGAACAGCAAGGGATTGAAGCCGAAGCCGTTGAACAGGCCGAGGACGTTGCCGGTTTGGGCGAGCACGATGGCGCTCAAATTGACGCTGTTGGCGTAGAGCACGACGCTGATCAGCACGAAACCGATCGAGACTTCGTAGCTGACCATCTGCGCCGCCGCCCGAAGCGCCGCGTAGAACGGATATTTGGAGTTGGACGCCCAGCCGGCGATAATCACGCCGTAAACGCCCAGCGACGACGCCGCGAGGATGTAGAGCAGGCCGACGTTGATGTCGGTCAGCACGACGCCCGGAGCGAATGGCACGACCGCCCAGACGATCAGCGCGACGGTGAAGGTCAGGATCGGCGCGAGTAGGAACAGGCCCTGGTTGGCGCTCGACGGAATGATGGTTTCCTTGAGGAACACCTTGAGGCCGTCGGCAAAGCTTTGCAGGACGCCCCACGGGCCGACGACGTTGGGACCGCGGCGAAGCGCGATCGCCGCCCAGATCTTGCGCTCGGCATAGATGACCATTGCCACTGCAAGCATCAGTGGCAGCGCGATGACGAGGATGCCGATGACCGTCGCCAGCAGCCACGACCATTCGTAGGTCATGCCGAAGCTCTCGAACCAAGCAGTCACTCAGCAGCCTCCGCAATGGGGGCGCCATGCAGCAGCTCATCCGAGCAGCGGCGCATGGTTGGGCTGGCCCGGGTGATAGCGTTGGTCAGATAGAAATCCGCTACTGGCAGGCGCATCGGACCCGTGGCCTTGGCGTCAAGCTTGGGCGGCGCCCACGGCAGGTCGATAAGCCCGTCGCGGCCGAGCTCGGGGTGGTCGCGGACCATGTGCTTGCGTAGCTGGTCGAAGCTGTCGAACGGCAGCTTGGCGCCAAGGAGTTCGCTGACCGCGCGCAAGATCGACCAATCCTGCCGCGCCTGGCCCGGCGGAAAGACCGCGCTTTCGCCGCGCTGAACACGACCTTCAAGGTTGACGTAGGTGCCGTGCTTTTCGGTGTAAGCCGCGCCGGGCAGAACAAGGTCAGCGCTCGCTGCCCCGGCGTCGCCATGGTGGCCGATGTAGACTTTGAACGCACCGGGAAAATAGCGCGCCGGGACTTCGTCCGCGCCGAGCAGGAGCACGACCTGCGGAGTGGCCGCATCGATGTCGGTGATGCCGCCCGGCTGCGCGAAGCCGAGCACCAGTCCGGCCATCCGCGACGCGGCGGTGTGGATGACGTTAAAGCCGTTCCAGCCATCCCTGATCAGCTTGAGCGGTTCAACCAAAGCGAGCGCGGCACCCAGTCCACTGGCCGCCAGAGCGCCGGGTCCGACGATCACGGCCGGGCGCTCGGCGTTGGCGAAGGCCTCCAACACGTCCTTCGGAAGCTTGCCCGACAGCTTGAGATCGTTGCCAATCGACTGGACGCGCATGCCCAGGTCGGTTTCCGGCCCAATCCCGAAGATCTTGGCGCCCTTGCGTGCGGCCTTGCGCAGCCGGGTGTTGATCAGCGGCGCTTCCCAGCGCGGGTTGGTTCCGACCAGCAGCACCGCGTCGGCGTTCTCGATACCGGCAATGGTCGAGTTGAACGCGACCGCCGCCAGAACCGAAACGTCATAATCGAGTCCAGTCTGGCGCCCTTCGAGCAGGCTCGACCCCTGCCCTCCGAGCAGCTTCTTCGCCGCGTACATCGTCTCGGCGTCGAGCAAATCGCCGGCGATCGCCGCGACGTTCGGCCCGGCCGCTTTCAGCCGCTTGGCGAACAGGTCGATGGCCTCGCCCCAGCCCGCCTCGCGCAGCCGACCCTTCTCGCGCACCCACGGCCGGTCGAGGCGGTTGCGGACCAGCGCATCGGCGTGGTGCCGCGTCTTGTCCGAAATCCACTCCTCGTTCACCTCCTCGTTGATGCGCGGCAGGATGCGCATCACCTGGCGCTGGCGGACATCGAGGCGGATGTTGCTGCCGACCGCGTCCATGACGTCGATGGCTGGCACCCGGCGCAGCTCCCACGGCCGGCTCTCGAAGATCTGCGGCTTCTGCAGCAGCGCCCCGACCGGGCAGATATCGGCGAGGTTGCCGCTCAGCTCGGACGTTACCGCGCGCTCCAGATAGGAGGTAATTTGCGCGTCCTCGCCGCGATACAGCATGCCGAGTTCCGGCACGCCCGCGACCTCGTCGGCAAAGCGGACGCAGCGCGTGCACTGGATGCAGCGGGTCATCGCGGTCTTGATCACCGGCCCCATATATTTGTCTTCGATCGCCCGCTTGTTCTCCTCGAACCGCGAAAAGCCGCGGCCGTAGGCCATCGCTTGGTCCTGGAGGTCGCATTCGCCGCCCTGGTCGCAGATCGGGCAGTCGAGCGGGTGGTTGATGAGCAAAAACTCCATCACCCCCTCGCGCGCCTTCTTGACCATCGCACTGTCGGTGCGGATCATCTGGCCGTCGGCGGCGGGCAGCGCGCACGAGGCTTGCGGCTTGGGCGGACCCGGCGCGACCTCGACCAGGCACATGCGGCAATTGCCGGCGATCGACAGGCGTTCGTGATAGCAGAAGCGCGGGATCTCCTTTCCCGCCAGCTCGCAAGCCTGGAGCACGGTCGCGCCCTGCGGAACCTCAAGCTCGATGCCGTCGACGGTGACCTTGGGCATTAGTTCTTCGCAACCTCCTCGGCGGGTGCCTGGAGACGCTGGAACAGGGCCTCGGCCAGCGCGGCCCGGAGCGATTGTCGGTTGGCCTGCAATTTGGTCCCAGCCCTCAGGCAATGGCCCATGTTCACGTTCAAGCCAGCGAAGGCCCGGCCCTCCTCCACCGTGGCCGGCACCGTCCGGATCAGCGCCGCGATGCCGGCCGGATTGGTGTCGGCGATGCAGGCGCCCATCTCGTCGACCGACAGGTGTCGGCCGGTGACTGCAAACCACGGGCGCTGGTAGATCTTTTGCAAAGGCAAGGTCGGCAGCGCAGCGATCTGCGGCCAGGCTTTGACCAGCGCTCGCTCGGCCAGCATGCCGCGCAGCACTTCGCTGGAAAATACGGCGATGCGGGCTTCGACCAAGTCGTTGCCGGGAACGATCCGCGAGCAGCGAAGATTGTCCGATAAGCGCTCGATGGCCTGTTCGGCGCGCTGCTTGGTCGGGGCC
>JBDSBX010000029.1:0-4227 GCA_039921365.1 Sphingomicrobium sp.
GGTGGTTTTACAAGCTTTCTATGCATAGAATCGGATACCTGCACCACCGCACCGCAAGGGGCCGATACGATTAACATGGGCGCCTATGGCGGAAACCAAATGCTCCAGTCCGGTATCCAGTCGATTGCCTCAATCGCCTCAGTCGATGGCGCAGTGCCCGAACCCGCCACCTGGGCAATGATGCTTCTCGGCTTCGGCGCGATTGGCATGTCTATGCGCCGTCGTCGTCGGTCGCAAAATCTGCCTCAAGTCGCCTGACGCTTCATCATTCAATTCAAGATAGGGCGAGATCTGGAAAGGTGGCGCCCTTTCCTTCGCATCCAAGAGGGCGTCCAATTAGTGAGCCAATGGCCGGAATGGGTCGAAAGCAGACAGTAGGATCGCCATCGCTTATTGCCGAATCGTTGCCGAAATCACCGCTTTGCAGGGGTGAGGCGCTCATAACTTATTGATAAAGCTGGTGACCCCAACGGGGATCGAACCCGTGTTTTCGCCGTGAAAGGGCGACGTCCTAGACCGCTAGACGATGGGGCCGGAAAGGCGGGTGCCGGTTAGGCGAGGCGCCCCGACCGGTCAAGCAAGCGCCGCGTCCTCCAAGTGCATCTCGGCTGCGTTGCCGCCGGTATATTCGTCACGCTTGATCGTCCCCACCAACCACCATTTGGTGTCGCCGGCAGAAGCGAGCAGGGCCTGGCCAAGTTCGGTTGCGGCGCTCCGGAACGCGATCCATTTGAAGCTCTTGCCGTCGGCGCCGCAGGCCAGGCCGCGGACATGACCCTCCCCGACGATGCCGGTCTTGATCAGCCGTACCGGCCCGGCCGCTACTCGGGGTGCGGGCCAGCCGGCACCGTAGGGCCCGGCGGTATCGAGCGCGTCGCACAATGTCGCCGCGACCCCGCCCGGCGCGACCAGCGCGTCGAGCAACAGCGCCCGGCCGCCGCGCGCCGCCTCAATGTCGCCGGCCAGCCGATCGTGCAGGAAGGCGCGCAGCGGCTCGAGCCCGCCGGCCGGCAGCGTCAGCCCGGCCGCCATCGCGTGGCCACCGCCGGCGATCAGCAAGCCGCTGTCCTTGGCGGCGAGGATCGCGGCGCCGAGGTCGATGCCGATAATCGAACGGCCCGATCCCTTGCCGGTGCCGTCCTCGCATTCCGCGATGACGATCGCCGGACGGCCGAAGCGCTCCTTGAGGCGTCCCGCGACGATGCCGATCACCCCCTGGTGCCAGCCCGGGCTCATGACGAGGATGACCGGTGCGTCGGCCTGAGCCTTGGCCTGTTCGGTCGCCTGTTCGCTGACCAGCATCTCGATCGTCCGGCGCTCCTCGTTCAAGCGGTCGAGTTCGACGGCAATGGTCCGGGCTTCCTCGGGGTCGGTGGAGGTCAGCAGGCGGACCCCGAGGTCCGACTTGCCGACCCGGCCGCCGGCATTGATCCGTGGCCCAAGCGCGAAACCCAGATCGCGGCAGCTCGGCGGCTTGACCAGCCGCGCCGCCTCGGCAAGCGCGGACAGACCGATATTCTGGCGCCCCGCCATGACCTTGAGACCCTGGGTGACAAAAGCCCGATTGAGCGACTTCAGCCGAGCAACATCGGCCACCGTGCCGAGCGCGACGAGGTCGAGCAGGTCCATGATTTTGGGTTCTGGGCGGTCGCCGACGAAGCGCCCTCGGCCGCGCAATTCGCGCAGGAGGGCGACGCCGAGGATGAAGGCCATGCCGACCGCGGCGAGATGATTGTGGGTGGCGCCAAGCTCGCTTTCGTCGAGGCGATTGGGGTTAATCATCGCAAAGGCGGCCGGGAGCAGGCTCGCGCATTGGTGGTGATCGACGACGATGACGTCGAGACCGGCGGCCTTGGCTTCTGACAGCGCCTCGAACGCCTGAGCGCCGCAGTCGACGGTCACCGCCAGGCTCGCGCCGCGCTGTTTCAATTCGACCAGCGCCTTGCCGGACGGGCCGTAGCCTTCCATCAGCCTGTCGGGGATGTAGACCGTTGGGTCCGCGCCCAATCTGCGGAGGAGGAGCACCAGCACCGCCGCGCTGGTCGCGCCGTCGACGTCATAGTCGCCGAAGATGGCGATCGCCTCGCCCGCTTCGACCGCGTCGGCGAGCCGCCGCGCGCCCTTGTCCATGTCCTGGAAGGCCGACGGGTCGGGCAGGAAGTCGCGGATCGTCGGAGTCCGGTGGCGGGCGAGGTCGGCACGGTCGACCCCGCGAGCCAGCAGCAGCTCGTCGACCAGTGCATCGGGAGCCAGGCCGGGCTCAGTCCCCGAGCGGCGCCAGCGCCATGGCTGGCCGCTGACCGACCGTTCGATGTCGAGTGCGAAATTCATCGCTCACCGGCTAGCAGCTGCCGGCGAAGCGCGCGCGCGGTTTCGCGGGGCAAAGCCGGCAGGACATGGGCGGAAAAGCCGCTGCCGCCGGCCACTCCGAACCCGAGGCTGGCGGTGCCGAACCAGCGCGTGACGAAGTTTTCATTGAGGTCGATGCTCTGAATCCTGGCCAGCGGCAGGATCACCGTCCGCCGCCGCCACCAGCCGGTGCGGAACAGCAGCCGGTCGCCATCGAGCGCGTAGAGCGTCCGCCGCCACCCACGCCAGCGGATCACGATGAGCCCGAGCATTACCGGCACTGCCAAAGCGAAATCGGGTGCTTGCACTGCCGCGAGGGTCGCGATCAGCATCAGCGGCAATAATATTGCGGCCACTGTCCACAAATAGGCCGACGAGACACGCAACCAAGCGATGGCTCGGGCCAGCGGGCGCCAGCCGAGCGCGGCCAGGATCGCGGCGACCTCGTCGTCCCGGGCGAGCGGCGCGAGCACATGGTCGCCCTTCCCGCCTTCGTCGCTGGCGAGGCTTTGGAGCTTGAGGTCGCGCCAGCCGAATGCCTCGCGCAGCGGCCCGGTGCCGACAATCGCCGCCTGGGCGCGCCTCGCAGGCAGGGTAACGTCGGTCCGCGTCAGCAGACCGCGGCGGCGCCGCAGGCCGACTTCGGTCCGATCGAGCCGGAAGCCGTATTCGCGGAGCAACGTCCGGACGACGCCCGTGGCCAGCCCGACCAGCACCAGCAGCGCGGCGCCGGCGAGGGCGGCGCCGACGCGATGCGCGAGGATGTAATCGGCGATCGGGTGGCCCGCGCTGACCAGGCTCAGCCAAAAGGAACGGTTCAGCGGATCAAAGCCGAGCGGGTCGCCGAACGTCTGGGTCGCGCCGAGCAGCCCGGCGAACAACGCCAGCGAGAAATTGAAGACCCCGGCAAGCGTCACTCGGCGAAGGTCCATCGCGAACACCGGCGGCCGCTCCGCCAAAACCGGCACCGCATCGCCGCCGGCTGGCCGATGCGCGCGAATCAGCGCCCGCAACTCCTCGGCGCGGGCGAGCGGGATGGCTTGCAGCACGCCCTCGTCCTTGCCGCCGGCCGATCCGCCGGTCTCCAACTTGACCTTGGCAATGCCGAGCAGCCGGGCGATCAGCCCCTGGATGATGTCGACGTCCTGGATACGGTCGAACGGGATCGAACGGTTGGTCCGGCTGAGGATGCCGCTGTCGATGCGAATCTCGTGACTGCCGACGCGGAATTCGAAGCGGGTCCAGTAGACGAACAGGCTGCCGGCGAGGAAAGCGAGCAGCGCGAGGGCCGCCAACAAAGCGCTGCCGGCCCGACCGGACACCGCGAGATAGCCGAGGAAGGCATAGCCGCCGGCCAGGCCGCGCAAGCTGCTGCCGAGGCCGGTCACCAGGAACAAGGGGTGCAGGCGTTCGGGCCCGCCGACCGCCCGATCGTCAGCGGTCATGCAAAGTCCGTGCGGATGTGCTCGCGGATGATGTCGCGGATCTCGGCGGCCCGGTCCGGCGCAAGGCCCGGGACGGTGACAATGCTGTTACGGGTGCCGGCGGTATGCACGACCAGGGTCGCGGTGCCGAACAGCTTGTCGAGTGGGCCGCGGCTAACGTCGAGATGCTGCACGCGGACGAACGGCACGATGGTGTCTGTGTGAAACAGCCAGCCGCGAACGACCTGCAGCAGGCGGTCGGACAGGCCGTAGCGCAGGCGACGGTAGATCCGCTGCGGAGCAAGACTGACAAAGGCGATGGCCAACAGGGGCGGGGCGATGGCGACCGGCGCGTAGGCCGGCGTGCCGGCGAAGACGGCGTTGGCGAGGATGACGCCGCCAACCGCCAGCGGCAGCCAAAAAATCAACAGCCGGACGCGCAGGACATGGCGGT